>SLIL01000239.1 GCA_007135645.1 Bacteroidales bacterium | reverse complement strand
CTGGTTGGGATCCGGATGATTAATGAAAGGAAAGGGCTATTTTAGTTCTGTAAGGTGAGAGCCATCCTGAATTAAGTTAACTGCAAAAGCTTGTAACTACTTTAATCTGAATTTCTCAAACTCGCCGGGTAGCACATCAAAAAAAGTATCGCCACGCAAGCCCAGCCTTAATGTTTCAAGGGGAATAATGTCATCCGGGGCAATATTACCCAAATTTACATGGGACCCCAGAAGTTTAATAAACCACACCTGTTGCGACTTCAGGGGTGCTTCCCAAAGCAATTTCTCAGCGGGTATTACTTCAAGGATTTCATGTATAAGTTCATCGTCGGCTTTCCCTGTATTTTTATAGATCCCCACGTTTCCGCTTTCCCTGGCTTCTGCAATCACAAGACTGCTTCCGGCCTCTATCTCTGCTTTCATATGGTGGGTCCACACATGATGATCGGTGATCACATCGGCCTCTTTGGCTCCAACTTCACTCAATACCATACGATCTTTGGAAAAATAGCGAATAAAATCACATTTTTCGTTGTGGTCCATCACCATACTTCCATCAGATATCTCTACACAATCAACCTGCAGATCATCGATAAAGTGTTCATACATTTTCAGACTATCCCTGATCAGGCAAGCTTCAAACAGAGTCCCCCCAAGGAACACCTTTATGCCCGCATTGCGATACAAAGAAACTTTTTCACGCACATTGCGGCTAACGACCGACGTCCCAAAACCAAGTTTGGCAAAATCGATCAGATGCCCGCCTGTTTCAAGAAGATTCTGTACCTGTTGTAAGGACAACCCCTTGTCCATCATCATTGTCAATCCTTTTTCCCTGGGTTTTTCCTGCCTGCCGGGCAAATGAGGTAACTTCATATCAACAGCTACTGTAAAGGTTTATCAGTTTTATAAATTCGGTGTTGTCTTTCAGCTCAACATATTGTTCCAGTACATGCACATGCTTATCGTAATCCATGGTAAGAGCCTCCTCCAGAAAGAATGCTCCTTCCTTGTTCTTTCCCCGAAGGAAAAGAAATGCTGCCATACGGTAATAAAGATTAGGACCCGGGCCAAGATCTTCAATGGCTTTGAGGATTACTTCTGAGGCTGTTTCAAAATGCCCCGATTCTGCCAGTGCATCACCATAATCCATTCTGATGGATTCTTCATCAGGACTTGACTCGATGGCTTTTTCGTAACATTCGGCACCTGCAACCAGCTTCCCTTCCTGGTAATAAATATCTGCAAGGATGCAAAGGTATGCTGTATTGCCCGGATCCAGCTCCAAACCCTTTTTGATGTTTTTTATCGCGGAGGAAACATTTCCAAGTTCATTCTCGCACACACCCAGTCCTATCCAGGCATCTGTAATTTCTGGATTCAGATTAACAGCCTTCAGGTAATACAACCGTGCATTCTGAAAATCCTCCTTTTTTTCATAGCATTCACCAATATAGTAATGAATGACTGAGTCGGTGTCTTCTCCCTCCTTATCCAGCAAAGTATGATAGGTTTTAATGGCTTTTGTGTATTGATTCATAAGGCTGTGTGCATAGGCCGAATGAAATACTGCTGAATAATGATCCGGATCAATGGCTAAAGCAAACTCAAAGGATTCCAGAGCTTTCTCAAACAATTCAGCATTGATATAGGAGATACCAAGATTGAACCAGGCCTCCGTGGAATAGGGATGCCGGTCGATAAGTGCTGAAAAGAAATCAATACTTTCCTGCGAAAGGGAAAGAAGGTCAAAACAATAGGCGGCCTCATACATGGCCAGGTCATTTTCAGGGTTCAGATCCAGGGCCTTTTTCAGGTATTCTATTGTTTTATCGTAATTGCCCATGTTTTCATACTCAAAGGCAATATTGCAATAAACGTAATCGGGTTCGTCTGATTCAAATATCGCTTTGCTATACTCTTCGATGGCCTGCTCGTATTTACTCATCTGGGAATAAATGGCTCCGCGGGTAAGAAATATTTCGGAGTTGGAAGGCTCCAGGGTTTCAACCACCGACAATAATTCCAGAGCATGCGATTCCTTGTTTACCGAGGCAAGCAGTTGTGCCCTTTTGAGCATTAACACGATAGAAGAAGGGTGTAAGCGGCATGCATACTCGGCAACCTTAAGGGAGTTTTTGAAGCTGGACTGATTTACATAATAATCAATGATCTCCACAAAATCTTCCACGTCAAAGTAAACAGACTGTTTCAGGCTGTTAAGCTCTTCCAGCTTTTGCACCTGCCAGGGAACTTTATCTATATTTTCTAAAGGACTGTTCATATTCAAATAAAAAATTTGTCATGGATCAGGCAATGTTCTTGAGCAGATAGCCATTTTTATTACTACAGATCAAAGAACCTGCCAATGTTTGACAATGCAAAGTTAGCAAAAAACAATGACGCATTTTAAGGATCGAAATTCACAGATAAATGTATAAAATATTATTTGGCAAATATGCCGTGTTTCCCGTATTTTTTTCAACAGGTTTTTAACAATTATTGGCCGGAGGTAAATACCTGCTCCAAAAAATGAACTTTTAAAACCATAATAAATTGATAATTTTGCACAAAAATATAAATCCTATTACCCATGTTCGATAATTTAACCGATCGCCTCGACAAGGCCTTTAAGCTTCTTAAAGGGCAGGGCCATATTACCGAGATCAATGTTGCCGAGACCCTTAAAGATGTAAGAAAAGCTCTGCTGGATGCCGACGTTAGCTATAAAATTGCAAAAAGTTTTACCGAAACGGTAAAAGAAAAAGCGCTGGGGCAGAATGTACTTACAGCAGTATCTCCGGGGCAGTTGATGGTAAAGATCGTTCATCAGGAACTCACCTCGCTGATGGGTGAAACCAATGAAGAGATCAACATCAAAGGTAGTCCCGCCATTATTCTTATAGCAGGGCTGCAAGGTAGTGGTAAAACCACTTTTTCGGCCAAACTTGCCAACTACCTCAAGAATAAAAAATCAAAAAAGGTCTTGCTGGTTGCCTGCGACGTGTATCGTCCTGCTGCTATTGATCAGCTCAAAGTGCTTGGAGAACAGATCGATGTGGAAGTATTTACTGAAGAGGGATCCAAAGACCCGGTGGGAATTGCCAAAAAAGCGGTTGCTCATGCCAAAACCATGGGCCACGCGGCAGTGATCGTGGATACAGCTGGTCGTCTTGCCATTGATGAGCAGATGATGCAGGAAATTGCATCGCTGAAAAAGAACCTCAATCCACAAGAGACTTTATTCGTAGTAGATGCCATGACCGGGCAGGATGCTGTAAACACGGCAAAAGCCTTTAACGACAAACTCAACTTTGATGGCGTGGTACTTACCAAACTCGACGGTGATACCCGAGGTGGTGCGGCTCTTACTATTCGTTCTGTTGTAGAGAAACCCATCAAATTTGTTGGGATAGGTGAGAAAATTGATGCCCTCGACCTGTTTTACCCAAAACGTATGGCCGACAGAATCCTGGGCATGGGCGACATTGTGTCGCTGGTAGAAAAGGCACAGGAGCAATTTGACAAAGATGAAGCCATGAAGCTTCAGAAGAAAATTGCCAAAAACCAGTTCAATTTTGACGATTTTCTCAAACAATTGCAGCAGATCAAAAAAATGGGCAATGTAAAAGACCTCATGGGTATGATTCCCGGGATGGGCAAAGCCATGAAAGATGTCGACCTTGAAGATGATGCATTTGCCGGAATAGAAGCCATTATCTACTCCATGACCCCCGAAGAAAGGCAAAATCCGGCCATCCTCAATGGTAGCAGGAGGAAAAGAATTGCCATGGGGAGTGGTTCCGATATCCAGGAAGTGAACAGGCTCATTAAGCAGTTTGCCGATACCCGGAAAATGATGAAAATGATGTCGGGTGGTGGCGGAAAACTTATGAACATGATGAAAGGTATGCCAGGCATGAGGAAATAAACGAAGGTTTTACAAAAAAATCATGAACCATGAATCTCATTGACGGAAAAAAAATTGCAGCAGAAATAAAGCAGGAAATTGCCCTTGAGGTAAAAAAAATGATTGACAAAGAAGAGCGGCCACCACATCTGGCAGCTATTCTTGTGGGAAATGACCCGGCCAGCGAAACCTATGTAAACAGCAAAGCCAAAGCCTGCAAAGAAGTAGGGTTTGACTCCTCAACCTATAAATTTGAAAGCAATATTGAAGAGGAGGAGTTGCTGAAAACAGTAGAATTCCTCAACAATGATCCCGATATCGACGGTTTTATTGTTCAGCTTCCATTGCCTGATCATATTGACGAGCAAAAAGTAATTCAGGCCATTAGCCCGCGCAAAGATGTGGACGGTTTCCACCCGGAAAATGTTGGGCGCATGACCATTGGCCTGCCCGCTTATGTTTCAGCCACTCCCAACGGGATCATGGAGCTTCTTAAAAGATCTGATATGAAAACTGCCGGTAAAAACTGCGTGATACTTGGGCGCAGCAACATAGTTGGCCGTCCGGTTAGCATCCTTATGTCGCGCACTACAGAACCCGGTAATGCCACAGTTACAGTTTGCCACAGCAAAACCCAGAACCTGGCGGCCATAACCGCATCTGCCGATATCCTGATCGTGGCCATTGGCAGACCCGAATTTGTAACCGCTGATATGGTTAAAGAAGGAGCCGTGGTTATTGATGTGGGCATTCACCGTGTCCCTTCAGCAAAAACCAAATCGGGATTCAGGCTTATCGGGGATGTAAAATACGACGAAGTAGCACCAAAAACTTCCCAAATCACCCCGGTTCCCGGAGGAGTAGGCCCCATGACCATAGTATCGCTGCTGATGAATACACTCAGAGCACGCAAAAACGAAATTTATCCCTGAAATTGACAAACTGCACTTTATCCAATCTCAGCAGCCTGCAGCAGGACCAGCTTAACAAAGGACATCTGCTCCCTGTAATGGAAATGTTCTATTCCGTGCAGGGCGAAGGATACAACACAGGAAAAGCAGCATTCTTTTTACGTATCGGAGGATGCGATGTGGGTTGCCACTGGTGCGATGTAAAGGAAGCATGGGACGCATCATTACACCCGCTTACCCCTGTGGATGAGATCATTGAAACCATCAGACAATACCCTGCAAAGTCGGTAGTGATTACCGGAGGCGAACCCCTTACCTACAATCTCAGGCATCTATGCAGCCTTCTTAAAAAAGAGAACATCCAGATTTTCCTTGAAACATCAGGTACATACCCGCTAAGTGGTTCATTCGACTGGATCTGCCTGTCGCCCAAATCACAGATGAACCCCAGGAATGATATGCTTCAGCTTGCCGACGAGCTGAAAGTGATCATTTATGATGAAGCTGACTTTGAATGGGCAGAGCAAAATGTGCAACATGTAAAGAAAAAGTGTCTGCTTTACCTGCAACCCGAATGGAGCCGTTACGACAAGGTATTACCCTTGATTGTTGATTATGTAATGAAAAACCCCAGGTGGATGGTTTCCCTGCAATCGCATAAATTTATGAATATTCCCTGAGTAAGCCATTTCACCCTGGCCTGTTAAAGATTAAAAATCAGCCTGAAAATCCAATAAAATGATTAGGTTTGTATAAAAAAATACCGGCAGGGTATTTGATGCAATTTTCAATCCTGTTTATCCGAATTCAACCACCACAATTATGCTTTTTCTCCAACACATGCGCTTACAAATTATGGCCCTGGCACTCGTTTTCATGCCCTTGTTTTTGCTATCACAAATAAATCGCGAACTTACCACCACCAATAACCGGGCAAGAAGAGCTTTTGAAGATGCTATTCAGAAATACAATTTCCGCGATATCCATGGGGCAGAAGAAAGTTTTAAAGAGGCCGTACGTTTTGATCCCAACTTTATTGAAGCTTATATAGTAATGGCTGAAATGTTTCAGAATGTCGAACGCCACCGCGACGCCATTGATGCCTACGTGCAGTCTATTGAGATAAACCCTGACTTTTTTCCCAATTCCAGGTACTACCTGGCCCAGTCATATCTGGCTATAGGTGAATACAAGCTTGCAGACCAGTCACTGAAAAACTTTCTGGATTACAGTTCCATTTCCCCCCAGATGAGAGATCGGGCTCAAAGCAGAAGAGAGAGGCTGGAATTTGCACTTCTTGCCATAGAAAACCCCGTCCCGTTTGAACCCATCAACCTGGGCCCCAATATCAACACCCGGCATGATGAATATGCCCCTACCCTTACTGCCGACGAACAAACACTTATTTTCACCAGGAAAAAGCCACGGGAAAATCCTGACTATCTTCATCTGGGTCGCGAATACGAAGATTTTTATATCAGCCGCAGAGAAAACGGGGATTGGGGGCCTGCCGTAAACCTGGGGCCGCCCATCAACACCCAGAACAATGAGGGAGCCCAGAGTATTTCGGCCGACGGAATCCACCTTTATTTCACTGCATGCAACCGGCCCGAAGGAATGGGCAGTTGCGACATTTATTATGCCCGTCGGGTGGGAGACGCATGGGAAAGGCCTGTAAACCTGGGTCCCCCCATCAACACTGTTGCATGGGAGTCACAACCATCCATTTCACCCGATGGCAGAACTCTTTACTTTACCTCCAGTCGTGACGGAAATATTGGGAGACTCGACATCTGGAAGAGCACCCAGATACGTGATGGGGTATGGTCTGAACCGGTAAATATTGGCCCGGTGATCAATACCAGCGGAAGAGAGATGTCGCCCTTTATTCACCCTGATAACCGGACCCTGTTCTTTGCCTCCGACGGACACCCGGGAATGGGAGGGATGGACCTGTTTTACACTGTAAGGGGTGATGACGGAGAATGGCAAACACCTGTAAACCTTGGTTATCCCATCAACACTTATGCCGACGAGATTTCACTTGTGGTAGGGGCTTCAGGCAGGGAGGCATATTTTGCATCTGAGCAGGAAGGTGGTGAGGGAGGCACCGACCTGTACTTTTTTGAGCTTTATGAAGAAGCACGGCCCGCGCCGGTAACCTACATGAAAGGATTTGTATTTGATGCAACAACCCGTCGCAGGCTCGAAGCACGCTTCGAGCTTATTGACCTGGTTGCTGATGAGGTAATTGTGCAGTCTGCATCCAATTCACGTAACGGAGAATTTATGATCCCTATACCCGTCAGAACTAATCTTGCCCTGAATGTCTGGCGGGATGGTTACCTGTTCTTTTCTGAAAATTTCTCCTTTGATGATGTGAGAACAGGAGTAGATCCACACCTTTATGACATCCCATTGCAACCAATCAGGGAAGGAGAATCGGTAGTATTGCGCAATATCTTTTTTAAAATAGATAGCGACGAATTGCTCCCTGAATCGATAACTGAGTTGCGCAAACTGTATGACCTCATGAACATTAACCCCAATCTGAGAATAGAAATCAGCGGACATACAGACAGCACAGGATCATTTTCCTATAACAAAGACCTGTCGGAGCGACGTGCCCTTAGTGTTTACAATTACCTGATAGAGAGAGGAATAGACTCCCAGCGACTTACCTATACCGGCTATGCAGATCAAAAGCCCGTTGCAACCAACGAAACCGAAGAAGGCAGAGCACAAAACAGGCGTACCGAATTTAAGGTACTGGGAAATCATTAAATTTAAAGGAGGTATGGAGCATGGTAGATAAAATTCCTCTGAAAAACATATTGTTTCTTGATGTGGAAACGGTACCCATGGTGGCAGATTTCAGTGATCTGCCCGAAAACCTGCATGAGCACTGGAGAAAGAAAGCAGCAAGGATCTCGGGGGATACCGAATCAATACCCGAAGAGTTGTTCTTTGAAAGGGCGGGCATATACAGCGAATTCGGGAAAATTGTATGCATTTCGGCCGGATTCTTTCACGGAGAAGAGAATCAGCTGCAATTCCGGTGCAAAGCATTTTACTCACATGATGAATCAGCACTTTTAAATGAGTTTGCTGATCTGCTGAGAAATAATTACTCTATGCACCATCATTATCTTTGCGGCCACAATGCCCGAGAATTTGACATCCCCTACATTGCCCGCCGCATGGTCATCAATGGAATCAGACTTCCGGATATTCTAAATATTCCAGGCAAAAAGCCCTGGGAGGTGACCATCCTCGATACCATGGACCTGTGGAAATTCGGAGATTATAAAAACTACACCTCACTGGCGCTCCTGGCTGCAGTATTCAACATCCCCACACCCAAAGATGATATACAGGGAGGCGATGTAGCCCGGGTCTACTGGCATGAAAATGATCTTGAGCGTATTGCTGTATACTGCAACAAGGATGTAATTACTACAGCTCGTTTGTTTCTCAAATACACCTTCAGGGAAGACCTGAAAGATGAGCAGATTGAAACGGTAATTTAGCACTCAAAAGCATGATGTTGCAACTGATTGCAAATGAGCCCATAAGATTCTTTTGCGCTGACTACCAAATACTTATCATTTTTAATTAACACTTTCCTTTATTGATAAAGCTTTGAAGGTTGTTGAAAACTTAATTCAGGTTTTTAAGATCACGGTATAAAGGGAATCGTTATTTTTGCCCCATGGAAAATGTAGAAAGAACGCAAAGGAATCTAGCCACAAGAAGACCGGGGAGTAAAGTTGTAAGTCTTTTAAATGCAGGAGATCACGGCAGAATACCTCCACAGGCTATTGATCTTGAAGAGGCCGTTTTGGGCGCTATGATGCTCGAGCAAAATGCATTAAACAATATTGTTGACATATTAAAACCTGAAGTCTTTTACAAAGAATCTCACCAGAAGATCTTCAGGGCTATACATACACTATTTTCAGAATCAGAGCCGGTAGATATCCTTACCGTAACCCAGAAACTGCAAACCCAGGGAGAGCTGGAAACCGTCGGAGGGGCATATTACATCTCCCAGCTTACCAACAGGATTGCATCAGCAGCCAATGTTGAGTTTCATGCCCGGATCGTTATCCAGAAGTTTCTGCAAAGGGAGCTCATCAGGATCTCTGACCAGATCATTAAAGAATCCTACGAAGACACCAGTGATGTATTTGACATCCTGGACAAAGCCGAAAAGGAACTTTTTGCCATCAGCGAAACCAACCTCAGGCGCAATTATGCCGACATGCCTTCCCTGGTAAAGGAAGCTATCGAGCAAATTGAAAAGTCCAAAAACCAGGAAGGACACATCAGCGGTGTTCCCAGTGGTTTTTCACAACTTGACAGGATCACCGCCGGTTGGCAAAAGTCTGACCTGATTATCCTTGCTGCAAGGCCCGGTATGGGTAAAACAGCATTCGTGCTTTCTATGGCACGCAATATGAGTGTGGAATTCACCAAGCCTGTGGCTGTATTCTCACTGGAAATGGCCGGGGTACAGCTTGTTACCAGGCTTATTGCCAGTGAATCTGAACTATCTGCTGAAAAGCTTAAACGGGGTGAGCTGGAAGAATACGAATGGGAGCAACTCAATGCCAAGCTCCGAAACCTCACCGATGCCCCCCTGTATATTGATGACACCCCGGCACTGTCTATTTTTGAACTACGCGCCAAGTGCCGCAGGTTAAAAGCCCAGCACAACATCGAGCTGGTTATCATTGACTACCTGCAGCTCATGTCAGGGGGAGGAGATAAAAGCGGTAACCGCGAGCAGGAGATCAGCAACATTTCCAGGTCGCTGAAAAGCCTTGCCAAAGAGCTTAACATACCCATCATTGCCCTGTCTCAGCTCAGCAGGGCCGTAGAAACACGGGGTGGCTCCAAAAAGCCTATCCTTTCTGACCTGCGGGAATCAGGCGCCATTGAGCAGGATGCCGATATGGTTTGCTTCATCTACCGTCCGGAGTATTACAAAATTATGGAAGATGAGCAGGGCAACTCCACCGAAGGCCTGGCCGAATTCATCATCGCCAAGCACCGGAATGGCGCCCTGGAAGATATTCCTCTGAGATTTATTCCACGATTTGCAAAGTTTTTGGACTACGAAACCATGGACTATGAAAGTGAAGGTAACCTGAGACCATCCAGTGCATTCGACGACCAGCCCAATGTGGTAACCCTGCCCTCGCGAATGAATGATGAAACCGATGATGATGTTCCTTTCTGATTTAGCGAACAGGAACCTGCACTGAGGACAGATCCGGCAGGCTTGGAAAACCCGTAAAACAAAACTTTTTATTTTTCGTTATCTTTACTGGTGTAAGCCTTAGCTGCTTTGATTTTTTTGTTCTCTAAAAACCCACCTTATGAATAACCTCAGAAAAAGCATTTTTATTCTGATTCTGGCAATACTCCTTCCCGTTTTATCAAAAGGAGCCCACATTCTCATTCCTATGGACAAAACCCAGAGCAATCATCTTAAAGCTTATGGGATTGCCTATTATGTGCTCACCTACGATGTTGAGATCAGCTGGTTGCTGAATTACCGCGGCGGCAGTTTCATGTTTCAGCATCACCGTAAATTTGAACAGGAACTTGCCATCAGAGGCGTATCGTACCAGGTGATTGCAGATGTGCAGGCTGCAGCCATACTGGATGAAGTGTCGCACCCCGATGTAAATATGGAGCAGATTGTACTGCACAAAGTTCCCCGGATTGCGGTCTACACCCCTCCGCACAGCCTTCCCTGGGATGACGCTGTTACCCTTGCCCTTACCTATGCCGAGATACCCTACGATGCTATTTACGACGAAGAGGTGCTATCGGGAGTATTGCCTCTTTACGACTGGCTTCATGTACACCATGAAGATTTTACAGGTCAGTTTGGAAAATTCTGGGCTGCCTACCGCAATGCACCCTGGTATCAGCGCGATGTGCAGCTGGCAGAAGAAAAGGCCAGAAAACTGGGTTTCAACAGAGTACCCGACCTTAAGCTGGCCGTAGCCAAGAGCATACAACAGTTTGTGGCAGGTGGAGGCTATATGTTTGCCATGTGTTCAGCTCCCGAAAGCATTGATATTGCCCTGGCAGCTGAAGGTGTAGACATCGTACATGAAGTATTTGACGGCACCCCCATGGATCCCAACGCACAGGAAAAACTCGATTTTTCCCGTACTTTCGCCTTCCACAATTTTCAGATTGTTACCAACCCGTTTGAATACGCCAAGTCTGACATTGATGTCCCCAAAACCGGCCGCGATCAGCGTACCGACTTATTCTCCCTCTTTGAGTTTTCAGCCAAATGGGACCCGGTACCTACCATGCTCACTCAAAATCACGAATCGCTTATAAAAGGATTTATGGGGCAAACCACCGCCTTTAATAATCACACCATTAAGCCCACGGTAACTATCCTGGGAGAAACCCGGGCAAAAAATGAAGCAAGATACATTCATGGCTCTTTTGGAAACGGAACTTTCACGTTTTATGGAGGGCATGATCCGGAAGACTACAGGCATTTTGTGGGCGATCCGCCAACCGACCTCAACCTTTTTCCCAACTCGCCCGGCTACAGGCTTATACTCAACAACGTGCTGTTTCCAGCTGCCCGCAAACAGAAGCAAAAAACCTGATATCCGGTAAAACACGGAGTCTGCTAAACCTGTATATTCCTGTTGGGGAAATGCCACTTTCCCTGTTCTGGAAAAATAGGCTGTACAAGATGAAGAGCATACTGCAGAAACATGAAGACACCTTCAGCTATCCCTGTTTATTCAGAAAAGAAAACATGAGAAGTGCAGCCGGAAGCTCCAAAATGCCTTAACATTTTCGCTTATAGGTCAGAAAAGCATAAGGATATGGATTCCTGTCATCAGGCTCATGCTCCTCGCGCTCTATAAGCTCCCATTTCTCAGGATTGATTTCCGGGAAAAAAGCATCCCCTTCAAAATTGGCATACACCCTGGTAATAAACATTCTTCTGGTATAATGCAGGTTGAGCACCTGCCGGTAGATCTCTCCTCCCCCAACAACATAAACATTTGACTCACTCTTTACCTTGCAAATGGCTTCTTTAAGATCAGAAACTACCTCGCATCCCTCGGCAGAATAATCCTTATTTCTTGTGATGACGATAGTTTTTCTTCCCGGAAGAGCCTTGCCAATACTTTCGAAGGTTTTTCGCCCCATAATCATGGTATGGCCCATGGTAGTTTCCTTAAACCTTTTCAGGTCGGCGGGCATATGCCACAATAATTTATTGTTTTGTCCTATCACATTGTTATTGGCTATTGCTGCAATGGGTATAAGCTTCATTATTACATGGTTTTGGTTTGTAAATATAGTCGGATCGTATTACACCGCTACCTTTGCTTTTATATGAGGATGAGGATCGTAATTTTCCAATGCAAAATCCTCAAAACGAAACTGAAAAATATCCTTTACATCGGGATTGATCTTCATTGCCGGAAGGGGCCTGGGCTCTCTGCTCAGTTGAAGTTTTGCCTGTTCCAGGTGGTTGGAATACAGGTGCGCATCGCCAAAAGTATGTATAAACTCACCCGGCTTGAGATCACAGACCTGTGCTACCATAAGGGTAAATAAGGAGTAGGATGCAATATTGAAGGGAACCCCCAGGAAGATATCGGCACTTCGCTGGTAAAGCTGGCAGGAAAGTTTGCCTTCGGCCACATAAAACTGGAAGAGGATATGGCAGGGAGGGAGTGCCATATTATCAATTTCACCCACATTCCAGGCACTTACAAGGTGCCGCCTTGAATCAGGGTTGTTTTTAATCTGGTAGATCAGCTGGCTGATTTGATCTACCGAACCGTTGGCACTGCTCCAGCTGCGCCATTGAGCCCCGTAAACCGGGCCCAGGTTGCCGTTTTCATCAGCCCACTCGTCCCATATCCTTACACCATTTTCTTTTAGGTAGGCAATGTTGGTATCCCCTTTTAAGAACCACAACAGTTCGTGGATAATGGACTTTAAATGAAGTTTCTTGGTGGTAACCAGCGGAAAACCTTCTGACAAGTCGAATCGCATCTGGTAACCAAAAACACTCAGGGTGCCTGTGCCGGTACGGTCTTCCTTTTTTGCACCGTTGGTAAGCACATGCTCCATCAGTTGAAGATATTGCTGCATTGTATTTTTTTATTGTATTTTTAGCTTGTAATTGAAGACTGCATATAATGGTTACCACACATCCAAACATCACTCAACATAATGACATACAACATAATAGCCATTAAAAAGCAGATCATTTTTGAACCGCTCAAAGTTAAGTTATAACAAAATGAAAAGCAAGTTAATTAAAGCATTTGCCGTTTCGTTTACCCCGAAAGCAGAAAACAGCCTTAGCTCTGTAAGTCAGCAACCAGATATTACTTTCAGATCATGGAAACAACACCTTCTGTAGTCTATCATTACGACGGCAGCTTTGATGGTTTTCTCAGCGTAGTATTTGAAGCCTTTGAGCGCAAAGCCGGTCCTATGGCAATTCAGATCAGGGGTAAGGGAAGCCATGACCTGTTTGCAGAAAATGTGGAGACAGAGACCGATCCTGCCAGGGCTGACAGGGTGTGGCAAGGATTGATAAAGCACACCAACACCCGCAATGCACGCATGGTTTACACAGCATTCCTTTCCGAAACACAAGGCATAGAGATGCTGCTGTGGTTCTACCTGAAGAAGGTCTTCACCTCCCCTCACAAGGATTTCTACCGGAATATGCTTGATGACGATGTTAACAATGTAGTGCAGAAAGCACGAAAAGTGCAACGCGAAGCGCACCGGTTCCTCGGCCTGGTACGTTTTCAGAAAACTGCTGATGGCCTGTTCTTTGCCCTTATCGAACCCGATCACAACATCCTGTGGCTCATGGCCAGGCACTTCAAAAGCCGCTACGCATCACAAAAGTGGATCATTTATGATACCCGCCGGAAATACGGCATTTTTTACGACCTTGAAACAGTGCAGGAGGTGCAAATAGAAAATCCCGCGGTGAATATGACCAGCGGCCGCGTCCACGAGCAGGTCAGAGACATGGACGAAGACCACTTCCGGAAATTATGGCAGGCCTATTATGACTCCATCAACATTGAACAGCGCGCCAACCCCCGGCAGATGGTGCGTATGATGCCGCGCAGATACTGGAAGTACCTGCCGGAGAAAAACAACGACGAGATGTGAAGGTTACCGGTGCGCTGCACCTGTCGCCTCTGCTAAGCGGAATTCCCCCCACGAAAAAAACGTTGATTTCCCTGCACCATCCCAACAGGCTCGGAGAGCCTGAATATGGGTAGCCCCGGGTGCAACCCGGGGTCATCATGGCAACAAACAGAACAGCGCTGCGCAATGAATTTCATTAGCAATATGCTCGTCATGCCAGCGCCTGAAAGAATTTCCAGTCAAGGTTTTTTCTGAAAGATTTTTCCGCTCGCAGAGACGCAGAGACGCAGTTTGAAAATCACTTCGTGATTTTTAGGCACCAGCGAATTTAACTTCGTTGAGCTTCCCCGCTGAGCGGAATTCCCCCACGAAAAAACGTTGATTTTTTTGACTAACAGCGTTGCGTGTAAGAATCGTATAATCAGAGGCTTAAGATGCTGTTAATCAGAATTTGCAATTCCGCTTCTAATTCTATTTTTTTTATGCGCTGTCATTATCCTCTGTTGCTCTATTCGAAATTTCCACGCAGCGCTGTTCTAATCCATGATCGCTGTTTCTACAAAGATTACCGGTGCCCTGCACCTTTTCTTTTTCAATAAAAATCCGTGTAAATCCGTTTGATCCATGTCATCCGTGTTCGTGTTTTTCCATCTTCACAAAGGCTATCGTTGCGCTGCAACTTTTACTCATCATTCATAAATCATCATTCCCCGCCAACCACTATTATCATCCTCCTCATGTGTATCTTAAGCCAGTCATAGAGCTTTCATGTCAGGGCCTCACCCCTACGGCCCGTTTTACCGCGTACCTGCCAAAACGATGGCGTATGCGGTCCATGGTTTGGTAGAGGCTCACCATTTCAGGGGTATCCTCAAACATATGAAGCTGCTGCGATCCACTCACCAGGTGGCTCAGCCGCACACCCACCAGGCGTATAAGCATACGACGGGTGTATAATTTGCGAAACAGATCCTTTGCCATGTGTATGAGAATATGATCGAAAGCCGTATAGGGGATGCGCTTCTGCAGGGTGTGCGTATCAAAATTGGCATAACGTATCTTTACCGTTATGCAGGCTGTAAGCCTGTCCTTTTTGCGCAGATCATAACACAACCCCTCTACCATGGTGGTAAGGAGTTGGTTGATCTGCACTATGTCGATGGTATCCTGCTCAAAGGTATGCTCAGTACTGATGGATTTCCGTTCCCACTGGCTGTACACAGGTGTGTCGTCGATGCCCCTGGCCCGCTTCCATATCTCAATACCGTTCTTTCCAAGCAGGCGTTCCAGCATCTCTGGGGGCATCTGCTGCAGCAAAGCCACCTTATCGATGCCCAGGTTGCGCAGGTTTACATAGGTCTTTTCGCCGATCATGGGGATTTTGCGGATGGAAAGGGGAGCCAGAAAGGGTATGATATGAGGCTGCTCCACGTAAAGCTCACCGTTGGGCTTGGCCTCCCCTGTGGCAACTTTGGCTACGGTTTTATTGGCAGAGAGGCCGAAGCTGATGGGTAGTCCTGTTTCCCTGATGATGGTTTGGCGCAGCTCGTGGGTCCATTTCAGGCTGCCGAAAAAACGATCCATCCCCGTGATGTCGATGTAATGCTCATCAATGGAGGCTTTCTCGTACAAGGGCGACTTTTCGGCAATGACCTCTGTAACCATATTGGAATAGCGGGAATAGGCTTCCATGTCGCCCCGTATAACAACGGCATCAGGGCAAAGCTGAAGGGCCATTTTCATGGGCATGGCCGAGCGCACCCCGTAGTGCCGGGTTTCATAACTGCAACTGGCCACCACCCCACGCCCCGAAGTACCCCCTATGATCACGGGCCTGCCCTGCAAACTGCTGTTGAGCAACCGCTCTACCGATACAAAGAAGGTATCGAGGTCGAAGTGGACGATATGGCGGCTGTCGGAGATCATGTTGAGATTGAGGTTAAAATTGAGGCTGAGAGTAAATTTGTTAGTTTAATGATCAAATTTTTTGTTTTTAATATAACCATAAAACAGTATCTTTGTAAAAGGATTTTTGTTAAATAATACAACCCCCTTAAACCCAAACAGCTATGAATATCTTTTTTGCCACGAACCTGAAACTGCTTCGCAAGCGCCGCAAGCGCACCCAGGAAGAAGTATCGTTCTCGACCCGGATCAAGCGCCCTACCCTGAGCGGGTACGAAAACAGCGGGGTGCTGCCCAGCGTGGAAAACCTGCTTACAATATCTGACTATTTTGGCATTGCTGCCGATACCCTGCTGCGGGTTGACCTGGACAAGCTGTCGGAGTTTCAGCTTTCGCAGCTGGAGCGGGGCAGCGATGTGTATGTGCGGGGCAGCAACATACGCGTGCTGGCCACTACCATTGACAAGAACAACCGCGAAAACATTGAACTGGTGGCCGAGAAGGCCAAGGCGGGCTATACCACGGGCTTTGCCGATCCCGAATACATCAGGGAACTGCCCCGTTTCCGTCTCCCTTTTTTATCTGACAACAAAAAATACCGCAGCTTCCAGGTAAGCGGCGACAGTATGTTGCCCATACCCGAAAAAGCATGGATCATTGGTGAGTTTATCCAGGACTGGGAAACCATTAAAAGCGGACAACCCTACATCCTGCTTACCCTCAACGACGGGGTAGTATTTAAGATCGTGGAAAACCAGCTGCAGGAAAGGGCAACATTGAGGCTGTACTCGCTCAACCCCCTTTACGACCCCTACGATGTGCATATGAACGATGTGCGCGAAGTGTGGCAATTCCGGAATTTCATTTCGGGAGATATCCCCGGCGAAGCTGGCCCCCAGCAAAACCTGGCACGCATTGTTATGGAGTTAAAAAAAGATGTAGAAAAGATCAAGGAACAGATGAGCAAAAACAGCACAACCGGATAAAACAACTTACAGGGCTGAGATGTTGCATTAGCCAGAAACCGAGAATTAACCCGATGCACATGAGCAGAAAACATTTATTCCTGGTTATCGCGGCCCTGCTTCTTTCCGGAAGCCTCCGGGCAGGTTACCGTGTATTTCCAAACAGCCATTTTGCCCGGATTGATGGGATAAAGCTTCATTATCGTATCTGGGAGCCGGAGCGTAAAACCACAAAAGGAAATGTATTGATGGTTCATGGATTCAGCGGATCAACCTTTTCGTGGCAACAAGCTGCAGACAGCCTGACACGTGCGGGGTATTTTGCTGTGGCAGTGGATGTACCCCCCTTTGGGTACAGCGACCGCGCCCCCCGGCAGAACCAGTCGGTAACTGCGCGAGCAGGGCTTCTCCATAACTTTCTGCAACAGGAGTTTCCCGGCACAGCATGGCACCTGGCAGGCCACTCCATGGGAGGAGGCATTGTGCAGGCCATGGCACTCATGTATCCTGAAAGCTATGAAAGTGTAACCCTGGTAGCACCATCCCTGTTTTCACGCATTCAGAAAGGCAGGGCAAGCCCACCAGCATGGATGCTGATCCCGGGGCTCACTGCCTTTGCGGGCAACCTGGCCGAGAGCTGGTTTATCACCAGGTCAAGAATTGAGGAATTGCTCACATCGGCATATGGGATACCTCCTGACAAGAAACAAATTGATGGATACCTTGAACCGCTGCTGGTTCCCGGAACAGCAAGAGGGATCCTGCATGCACAACGGTTCAGGGAAGAAATCGCCGAACCCGACATTACAACCCTTTCCGTTCCTGCATTGGCTATCTGGGGAGAGAACGACACCTGGGTGCCCCTGCAATCACGCAAACACATCCTGGAAAAGGCACCCGAAATAACGCTCAGTGTAATCAATAACGCCGGGCACAACCCCATGGAAACCCACATCGGGGAGTTTATGTCGCTATGGCTTCACTTCCTCAATAATCTGTAACTTTGTGCATGATAAAAAACAAAGCTATTGAGAGCTACCTCTCTTTGCGTGATGAAATTGACAATCGTTGCAGGGAGTTGTATAAACTTCATGCCCCCCACCTCCAGTGCCAAGCAGGCTGCGATATGTGCTGCATGGATTTCAGCATCCTGCCGGTAGAATATCATGCCATAAAGGAACTGGCGGGAGAAGATCTGAAAAAAGGAAAACCTGAAGCCCAAAAAGGGAAATGCCCGTTTCTGGTTAACCACCGTTGCGTAATCTACCAGGCAAGACCAGTCATCTGTCGCACCCAGGGCTTACCACTGCTCTTTATGGGCGAAGAAAACTGGGAGCTCTCCGCCTGCGAATTAAACTTTACGGATTTTGACTTTGGAACGTTTACAGAAGAGAATACCTTTTCGCAGGATAGGTACAACAGCAAGTTGTATATGATCAACAAACAGTTTACAGAAAATTTTACTGAAAAAAATTTCGACCCAACAGATTTATTACCTATCAGTTCACTTTTGAAGGAATGATGCCCTGATACTGGGCTTGATCTTTT
>SLIL01000309.1 GCA_007135645.1 Bacteroidales bacterium | reverse complement strand
GTTGAGGAATATAATGATACACCCGGGCTTTTACTTTATCTTCTGGGTAACGAAAACAACTATGGCTTATTCTGGGCCGGTGCCGAAACAGAAGACTTTCCTGAGGGCGAAGAACAAATTAATGCGGTAGGTGAATACCGGGGGCGTCCCATGTATCGATTGATGAACGAGGCGTCCAAAAGAATGAAGGCAGTTTCCCCTTCACATCCGGTGGCTATCTGTAATGGTGACCTGCTGTTTTTGGATATAATCGCTGAAGAATGTCCGGATGTTGACATCTTTGGTATTAACGTTTACCGCGGCCCTTCATTTACGGATATGTTTGACCGGGTAAGGGATGAATACGACAAGCCCATACTACTTACTGAGTTTGGATCCGATGCTTTCAATGCCATTACCATGGAAGAAGCACAGCGTGACCAGGCCATTATCAATGTTGCCAACTGGAGAGAGATTTACGAAAATGCCGCCGGACTGGGCCTTGCACAAAACTCCATTGGGGGGTTTACTTTTCAGTTCAGTGACGGTTGGTGGAAATACGGCCAAACCACAGACCTGGATGTACACAACACCAACGCTTCCTGGGAAAATGGCGGTTATGCCTTTGACCACATCCCCGGCGAAAACAACATGAACGAAGAGTGGTTTGGTATTTGCGCCAAAGGGCCCACCGATGCCATGGGTTTCTACCAGCTTTTCCCACGGGCTGCTTATTATGCTTTGAAAGAAGCCCATCAGCTTGATCCTTATGCAGAAGGTACTTCTATACAAACCATCCGTGAGCACTTTGCAGGCATCAACATAGGTGCCGCATACCTGCAGGCCAGGGGCGACAGGGCTGCCCTGCTGGGAGAGCGAACCAGGACCATACGCCTGAGCCGTTTTACTGCTGAGCTTTCTACCTACAGCACCGGCGGAAGCCTGATCACAACACCCACCGATCCCATTCCGGGAAGCACTTCTTATCCCCGTCAGCTGGGATTTGAAGATATGCAGTCCTTTTTCGTGGGATTTGAAGCCCAGCCCACAAGTAATTTCAGGGCCAACATGGAGTTCAACATCCTGGGCAACGTGGCAGAAAACCCCATTGACGAGATCTTTTACGAAAACCGGGGTCGCCCGGTAACTCTGTCAACCGGACAAGGAGATATGAGTATCGAATCCAACAGGCTTCAGGTTTACAGGGCCAGCTACCAATGGGATCACCGATGGTTTCGCATGGATGGATTTTATCGCACAGGCCGCTATCACTGGGGTTATGAAGGTGATTTTTTCGGTTTGTATCCTGAGGCCAATTACGGGCCCAATATCGACATCTATAATGGTATTGCCCCCTTTGGCTTTGAGGTAGAAGGAAAAAGGGAACTTAAAGATTTCAAACTGGCTTTTGGACCGCAGTTATGGTGGGGTGCCAACCCTGCCTTCCTGCTAAAATACAACAGGAACATTGGCAAATTCGACATCACGGGTATTTACCATGAAGACCTTGATCAGCTTGGGGTAACTGAGAGTTCGTTTGCCATCCCACAACCCAGAACCAGGCGCGTGACCCTGCATGCAAACAGGGAGTTTGGCAGTTTTGAATTAGACCTGGGCGGTATCTGGGCAGGACAACCCCTGGTGGGGCGTGAGTTTCAGGTTTTCAGAGAAGATGAAGACCCACTGAATGTTTTTGTTGATGAGATCAAACCCGAAGACAACTGGGGAGGAAAAGTCAAGCTATCTTATAACGGGGGACGGTTCAACTGGTATGCCCAGTCTGCCGTTATGGGACTGGTAGCCCAGGGTGGTGCCGACCAGACCATGACCTTTACAGGTTGGAGATTAAAAGACAGCGGAAGCGGCAACCAGATGAATTTCCTCAGTGGTTTCACGTATATGATTGGCAACCTCCAGATTGCCCCCAATTTCCTATGGCAAAGACCCCTGGAAGGGCCCATACCCAATACGGTTCCAGCACCTGGCAGACCCAGAAACATCCTATCTGATCCCTTTGTGGTAAGGGCCAACAGGGAGCAAGTAGCAGGGGAACTCTTATTTACATGGGACCCCACCCCAGGCACATTTATGTATGACTGGGACAGCGACCGCACGGAAGACGCCAGACTTGCAGTAAGCCTTGGTTTTGTTTACCGTCACCTGCCTACTTCCATGGATGCCGCCATTGGTATTTTGCCCGATGGACGAACTACTTTTGCTTTTCCCGGTTCACCACCTGCAAGGGACCTTTGGGAAGTACATTCAAGGATCGTATCCAAATTTTCCAGTAATTATGGCATAATTGCCACTATTTACGGAGGTGAAGCCCAGGCCAATGGAAGTGACGACAGGGTTGTAAACCGATTTGGCACAGACATAAGAATGCTTTACAGGAGAATGGTATTCAATTCTTTCGTAAGAATTAATGACTGGGGGCCCTACGACTATCACCGCGACTACAACCTTACTTTCCCGTTGCAGCTGATGGCAGACATATCTACAACACTGGGCAGGCCAGACTGGCTGCCCGACATTCCAAATACCCGCATAGGTCTGAGAGGAAAATTCCGCACACTCGACACGTTCTCTCCCCGATATGCCCCAACTCATATTGTTGATGCATCGGGCCAGCTGGTTCCCGATCCCACGGCCATTGGATTTGACAATGGAAATGAATGGGAAGTCATGACCTATATTTTGATCAGTATTGGAAACTAAAAAAATTGAAAAAATGAAAGCAAACATATTTATCCGCTTATCACAACATCTTGCAGCAGGCCTGCTAATGGTCTTTTTCCTGGGTTGTGAGCGCGAAATCGAAGATTTAGAATTAGCCACATATTCCAGCAATCCCGAAGTGTTTATCGATGGATTCAGCCCCGGGTTAAACTATGCTGCTTTTGGTGGCTCCGTCCCCACGGCATTTGACGTGGACAACAGTGTTACCTGGAACAATTCAGCAGCATCCATGAGGTTTGAAGTGCCCAATGCCAATGACCCGAGAGGTTCCTTTGCAGGAGGGGTATTTTATTCTGAATTTCCCCGCGATCTGTCAGGTTTCAACGCCCTTACCTTCTGGGCCAAAGCCTCACAGGCTGCCACCATTGGTGAAATCGGGTTCGGTAATGACCTGGGGGAGAACAAGTACGTTGTTTCCATTAGTGGTCTTACCCTTTCAACCGGATGGAAAAAATACATCATCCCCATCCCCGACCCTTCCAGGCTCACCGCTGAGCGCGGAATGTTCTGGCTGGCAGCAGGCAACATCGATGGCAACGGCTTTACTTTCTGGGTAGATGAAGTAAAATTTGAAAAACTGGGAACCATCGCACACCCGAAATTTGCCATACTCAATGGCGAAGATCAGGTTGAAACCTCTTTTATCGGTATTTCAAAGGTAATAAGCGGGTTGAGGTCTGAATTCAATATGCCTACAGGGGTCTATCAGGCCATAAGCATTGCACCGGCTTATTTCGATTTTCAGTCATCTGATCCTTCCATAGCTACCATAGATGAAAACGGACGAATTACCGTTACTGGCGGCCCGGGAAATACAACGATAAGGGCGCATGTAGGTGATGTGGAAGCTGAGGGTTCGCTGACCATTCAGTCCATTGGGGAATTTGAAAATGCGCCTATACCCACCCATGATCCCGAAAGTGTGATCTCCATATTCAGTGATCATTATGAAAACGTCCCTGTGGATTATTACAATGGCTACTGGGAGCCCTGGCAAACTACCGTTTCAGCAGATTTTGAAGTAAACGGTGACCATATCCTCCATTATCTCGACTTTAACTTTGTGGGTATCCAGTTTGCAAATCCAACGGTAGATGCAAGCTCCATGACGCATTTACACCTAAATATCTACCTGCCCAACCCCCTGAACGACAATGCTCAGTTTCAGGTTGAGCTGGTTGATTTTGGAGCTGACGTGGCCGGGGCAATGACAACAACTATTTCGGTGAATGAAGCCCAGCAATGGCTCACCCTTGAATTACCCTTATCCGGTTTTTCAGGCCTCACCAGCAGATCCAACCTGGCACAGATCATTTTCGTGGATGTAAACGGCAATATCCCCAGCTTCTATGCTGATAACATCTATTTCTTTGATGATGGTGGAGATCCGCCGCCGCCACCGCCACCACCGGATTACATACCAACTGAACCGGCTCCAACACCAACCCATGCTCCCGGAAATGTTATTTCTATCTACAGCGATCATTATAGCAATGTTCCTGTTGACTATTTCAATGGCTTCTGGGAGCCCTGGCAGACTACGGGATCAGCAGAATTTGATATAGATGGCGACAATATCCTGTATTATTTCGATTTTAATTTTGTAGGAATTGAATTTGCAAATCCCACTGTTGATGCTACTTCCATGACCCATCTGCATGTACACATCTACCTCCCGAATCCACTGAGTTCCAATGCACAGTTTCAGGTTGAACTGGTTGATTTTGGGGCCGACGTTGCAGGGGCATTAGCAACCACCATCACAGCGGGTCAGTCCCAACAGTGGATAAGTCTTAGTCTTCCCCTGGATAATTTTTCGGGTTTAACCAGCAGAGCAAATCTTGCACAAATAATTTTTGTGGATGTGGACGGCAACATACCCAGTTTCTTTGCCGACAATATATATTTCTACAGTAATTAGCATTGACAAGGCTTTTTATCCAACATTAAAATACGAAACCTATGAAATCAATATATAATTTTAAGATAATTCATATCAGTGTCATTGTTATCATGTTTATGACAGCATTCTTCGGATGCGAACGTGATGATTTCCAGAAACTCCCCGAACGCAACTGGCAACTGGTCTGGAGCGATGAGTTTGAGGGCAATGCCGGACAATTGCCCGATCCCACAAAATGGACTTTCGATATAGGTACCGGGCAGGATGGCTGGGGCAACCAGGAATTGCAGAGTTACACCAATAATCCTGAGAATGTTTCACTGGATGGCGAGGGAAACCTTGTAATCACAGCCATACAAAGTGGCAACAGTTTTACATCAGCCCGGATCAAGACCCAGGGGTTGTTTTCGCAGCAGTATGGCCGGTTTGAAGCCAGATTAAAAACACCCTATGGCCCCGGATTATGGCCTGCATTCTGGCTGCTGGGCGACAACATCGAAACCGTCGGATGGCCCCAGTGTGGCGAAATTGACATCATGGAGCTCAGAGGACAGGAACCTCATGTAATCCATGGCTCTATTCATGGCCCGGGTTATTCGGGTGGAAACCCCGTTTCTAAAGGATATACCCTGATCAATGACCGGTTTGATAACGATTTCAACATTTTTGCCATTGAATGGGACGAAGACAAAATCGACTTTTTCGTGAATGACTTCCTGTATCAGCGTATCGAAAATACTGATACCCCGGGCGAATGGGTATTCGATCAGCCGTTTTTCATTCTTCTCAACGTGGCAGTGGGAGGCAACTATGTAGGCTTTCCTACCTCTGAAACCCCTTTCCCCCAAAGAATGGTCATTGATTATGTAAAGGTTTTTAAAGCGGCAGATTAAAAACTGCCCCTGACAGAATCCAACAGAAGCTTATCCCAATTATTACATTGGCAAAAAATATCGCAGTAATGAGCAATTTTTCGGGGCCCAGGCCCTTTAAGGCAGAAATAGTTGAAACATCGGAGAGCGGGAATAAACTCACCCCGCTCACCGGGTTTCCCTTTCTTGAAGAGAAAGCAGAGATCACCATTCTGCCTCACGAAAAACATCAGGTTATTACCGGTATTGGGGGTTCATTTACCCAGGCTTCGGCATATTTGCTCAATCAATTAAGCCATGAAAACCGAAACAAGATCCTCGAAGCTTACTTTGGGGAATCCGGTGCCAGGTATTCATTGGCCCGCACCCACATGAACTCATGCGACTTTTCCCTGGGGAATTATTCCTATGCATCCACTGAAGAAGATGCCGAACTGAAGCATTTTTCCACTGAAAGGGACATGGATGATATCATCCCTATGATCAAAGATGCCATGGCCATTTCAAAGGATGGATTCAAAATCATCTCGTCGCCCTGGACAGCCCCCCCCTGGATGAAAGATAACAATGCCTGGTGTGGCGGTAGGCTTTTGCCCCAGTATTATGATACCTGGGCATTGTTTTTTTCCAAATACATAAAAGCATACCGTGAACAAGGGATAGAGATATGGGCCGTTACGGTGGAGAATGAGCCTCTGGGTAACAATTGCAAATGGGAGAGCATGCATTTTACACCTGTGGAAATGAATGCCTTTGTAAAAAATCACCTTGGGCCACGCTTGAGGGCTGATGGCCACACAACCAGGATACTGGGTTACGACCAGAACCGCAATGAGGAGCTGATCCAGTGGGTTGATGCGATGTATGGCGATGAGGATGCGGCCAGGTATTACGATGGTACTGCTGTGCACTGGTACGGGAGCACTTTCAGGTACTTCCCTGAGGCACTCCAATATGCCTCAAGCAAAGCCCCTGGCAAGCATTTGATCCAGACAGAAGCATGCATAGATGATGAGATCCCGCGCTGGAGAGATGATGCATGGTATTGGAGCGCAGAAGCCACCGACTGGGGGTTTAACTGGGCACCAGCAGACAGAAAGCATCTGCATCCAAAATATGTACCCGTATTCAGGTATGCCAACGATATTATCGGTTGCCTCAACAACGGGGTTGATGGCTGGATAGACTGGAACATGATATTGGACAAACAAGGTGGGCCCAACTGGGCCGGAAACTGGTGTATAGCACCCGTAATTGTTGACCCGGAAAGGGAGGAAGTTTATTTTACCCCATTGTATTATACCATGGCGCATTTCAGCCGGTATATCAGGCCCGGGGCTTACAGGATAGGATTTGACAATACCGATGACAACCTTAAGGTTACTGCCGTTGAAAATCCTGACGGAAGCATTGCTGCGGCAGTCTTCAACCCCCATAAAAAGCCAAAGGGAGTAAAACTTAAACTCAACGATAAGTCTATGGAATTTTCAATAAGTGCAAAAGCACTTCAAACGATTATCATTTAAAACCCAAAAAAATAGTATATGTCAACTTATACCACACCCTTAAAAGACAGAGTACCCTTTGGGCAAAAAGCCGCTTTTGGGGCCGGGCACCTGGTAAATAACCTTTTGCCTGGAGCACTTGGCATTTTTATGTTCTTCCTGCTTACGGCATTTGGCATGGATCCCTTCCTGGCAGGGTTGCTGGGCGGATTGCCCCGATTTTTTGATGCCATCACTGATCCCATAATGGGATATATTTCAGACAATACCCAATCAAAGTATGGGAGAAGGAAACCCTATATTTTTGCCGGTGCGATACTTAGCGGGGTCCTGTTTGCAGTATTATGGCAACTCAACCCGGAAAACACGCAGGCCTATAATTTCTGGTACTTCCTGATTTTTTCCATGATCTACCTCATAGGAAATACCATGTTTTCCACCCCACTTATTGGTCTTGGTTATGAAATGACCTCCGACTATAATGAGCGCACACGGCTGATGGGGTTTTCTCAAACCATCGGGCAAATAGCCTGGATGATCGTGCCCTGGTTTTGGGTACTTATAGCAAACCCAAATCTGTTTGAGACCCAGGACATAGGTGTGCGAAGGCTTGCCATCATTGTAGGTGCAATATGCATGGTCCTGGGTATGATGCCGGCTTTGTTCTGCAAAGAGATAGACCAGACCAACCTGAGCAACAGGGACGAACTGACGTTGAAAAACATTGCGGCCAATCTGAAAAGTTTGCTTACAAACATAGGACAGATCTTTAAAAACGCCTCTTTTGTAAGGCTATGCGGCGCAACGTTCCTGGTTTTCAACGGATTTCAGATGGTGGCTTCCTTCAGCTTTTTTATCATTGTATTTTACATGTTCAATGGCGACTACGGTGCGGCAGGCACCTGGCCTGCATGGTTTTCAACCGTAAGTGCCCTGGCAACAGCTTTTCTGATCATCCCAATCATTACCTGGATGGCAAACAAAGTGGGAAAAAGAAACGCATTCATCATTTCAACGGCCCTTTCAATGGTAGGCTACGGTTTAAAATGGTGGGGTTTCAACCCGGAAAATCCCTGGATGATGTTTATGCCTATCCCGTTTATTGTTTTCGGGATCGGCGGCCTATTCACACTTATGATGAGTATGACGGCTGATGTATGCGACCTTGACGAGCTCAACAATGGTATGCCCCGCAAAGAAGGATCCTTCGGAGCCATATACTGGTGGATGGTAAAACTGGGCCAGGGACTGGCACTTGTGCTGGGTGGGCTTGTACTGAAAGTTGTTGGCTTTGACCAGAATACTGCAACACAAACTACCGAAACACTTACCAATCTGAGGCTTGCAGACATACTGATCCCTGCCTTTACGGCCGGGTTGGCCATACTGGTCATGTGGAGATACGACCTTACCGAACAAAAAGCCAAAGAAATAAAGGCTGAACTGGTAAAAAGACGCGGAGAACTTTAAATCGAAAACTCATAATCAACTGAAATATAACTCTTTAACACTTAAACGAAATGTCATTCAGACCCGAACATTTTTTAACCTTCAAAAAATCCGGCAAGATTGCAGAACTTCAGTTTCTGGATGGAAAGACCGATGAAGAGATCAACAACCTTTTTCTTGAAATACTGCACGGAGGGATCCATGGATTTTGCTTTAGTCTTTACGAGGACGGACAAAAGCCAGGTGATATCATTGGCGAAGAGCAAATCAGAAGAAGGATGCAGATTTTAAAACCTCATACGCAATGGATCCGTTCATTCTCCTGCATCGAGGGCAATGAACTGATCCCCCGTATTGCGAAGGAATATGGTCTTAATACGCTTGCAGGCGCATGGCTGGGAACAGACGATGAGAAAAACCAGCAGGAGATTGAAAACCTGATCAGCCTGGCAAAAGAAGGATTGGTGGATATTGCCGCAGTGGGCAACGAAGTGCTCTACCGCAATGATCTTTCAAAGGACGAGCTCAGGTATTTCATCCAGCATGTAAAGAACGAGATCCCCGGCATACCCGTGGGATATGTTGATGCCTATTATGAATTCGTGCAAAACCCTGACATTACTGCAATGTGCGATGTCATCCTAAGCAATTGTTATCCTTTCTGGGAAGGAACAGACTTTAAATACGCACTGCCCCACATGCAAAACATGTACAATCAGGCAAAAGCGGCAAGCCACGGCAAGCCCGTCATCATTACAGAAACCGGATGGCCAAGTAAAGGTGAATCTCTGGGAGGGGCACACCCATCTCATACAAATGCCCTGAAATATTTTATCAATACCCAGCTGTGGTCAATGGATGAGAACATCGGGGTATTCTATTTTTCATCGTTTGATGAATCGTGGAAAGTGGGGGCCGAAGGTGAGGTAGGCGCATACTGGGGCATCTGGGATAAAAATGAAAAACTAAAATTTGGCAATGAACACGTTTAACAAGTTAGGCATACCACCCGGCAGGGCAATCTGCTACTCAGGGTTCAGACAAGGGCAGAATCCGGGAGGGGTTTATCCTTCTTACGACGAGGTCAAAGAGGATCTGCTCCTGCTCAAAGGCCACTGGAAATACCTGCGCTTATTTGATTGTGATCAGCATTCGGAAACGGTGCTGGAAGTGATCAAAAACGAAAAGTTTGATTTTAAACTGATGCTGAGCGCCTATATCACTGCGGAAATGAACAACTTTAACTGCCCATGGAACGGGGGTGTTTATTCAGAAGAAAAACTTGAACTCAACAGGCTTTACAATCAGCGAAGAATTAAAAAACTGATCAAAATGGCCAATGAGTATAGTGATGTTGTTTTTTCTCTTTCTGTGGGCAATGAAGCCTGTGTGGAATGGACTGACCATTATGTGCCTGAGCATTGTGTGATCAGCTACGCAAAAGAAGTGCAGAGCAACACGAAGCAGATGGTAACCTTTTGTGAGAACTATGTTCCATGGCTTACAAAACTCGGCAAACTTGCCAATGTACTGGATTTCATTTCCATTCACACTTACCCTGTATGGGAATACCAGCACATTGCACAGGCACTTGATTACACAAAAGAAAATTACTACTCGGTAGCGAAAAAATACCCAAACAAGCCCGTGGTAATAACCGAGGCAGGCTGGGCTACCCAATCCAACGGAAGAGGAATTAATCCCGAAAATGTTAACCAGGATTATCAGCGTATATATTTTGAAAAGCTCATGGAATGGACAACCAAAGATAACATCCTAACCTTTTTCTTCGAAGCTTTCGATGAACCCTGGAAAGGATCGCCCGAACCGCTTGAACCGGAAAAACACTGGGGGCTATTCTTTGCCGACCGCAAGCCCAAATTGGCTGCACAAAAATTACTCAATATTTCAAAGTAAACTTAAAAAAAGAAATTTATGACTAAACCCTAAAAAACCGATCAACCCAAACCAACTTTTTTTATCTTAAAACTCAAAACATCATGAAAAGAATTTATACAATTGCATTGATGCTCATTGCATCGGTGCTTATTTCACAAAACGTACCCATTAATTTTGAAGAAACAAAAGAGGGTGATGCACCACCCGTTCCCGTTGGATTTGTTGTCTCAGATATGGTGGGTCCCAATCCGGTAGGACCTGGACAACTGTTCATCTCTTGCGGACCCAATGATGTGGGAAATAATGACATCGTTTACAAGCTTTTCTATTCCAAAACAGATGAAGCACCTGACAATCCATTAACGGCAACCGAATATGAATTTGGAACAACCGCCGGGGATGGTGCAGGTGTTGCTGCTTTCGGATTTGTTTTTGAAGGGCTGGAACCGGCAACCGAATATACTTTCTGGTTATACCAGTACAATACTGACAGTGAGCTCTATTCTGAAGATCCAGCAATAGGTTCGGCAACCTCAGGGGCTGAAGCTGGAGAACCCGAAGTTCCTGAAGTGGCAGCTCCTACCCCACCTGTGCGCGACCCTGAAGACGTAATTTCAATATTCAGCGATGCATACGCAAACCTTGAAGGTACAGACTTTAATCCCGGCTGGGGACAGTCTACTGTAGTAACCTTTGTGGATATCGAGGGAAGCGAAACCATGAAGTATGCAAACTTCAACTATCAGGGAACCCAATTTGCTGCAAACGTTGATGCCTCTGAAATGGAATATCTGAATGTTGATATGTGGACAGCCGATGCCACCACCGTAAATGTGTTTACAATAAGCGAAGGAGGAACTGAAGTACCTTACGCACTTCCTGTTACTCAAAATGAATGGGTAACCTATCAGATTCCCCTTTCTGCGTTTGCTCCGGTAAACATGTCTGCACTTATTCAATTCAAGTTTGATGGCGGCAATGGTTCACAAACCATCTACCTTGATAATCTCTATTTCTTTAGAGAAGAAGTGGAAGAAGAAGCGGATGCTACACTAAGCGACCTTATGGTTGATGGCACAACCGTTGCCGGATTTGCGCCTAATGTATTTCATTATGATGTGGTATTGCCCGAAGGGACAACCGATGTACCTGTAGTAACAGCAACAACCAATAATCCCGATGCCACAGAAGAGGTTACCCCGGCTACTGAGCTACCAGGAACTACAAGTGTGGTAGTTACATCTGCCAATACTGAAGTTGAGCAAACATACACAGTTTCATTCACTGTAGGTGAAGATGCTGTTGCACCACCCGTTCCCGTTGGATTTGTTGTCTCAGATATGGTGGGCCCCAATCCGGTAGGACCAGGACAACTGTTCCTCGCTTGCGGTCCCAATGACGTAGCAGAAAATGATGATATTGTTTATAAACTTTTTTATTCTAAAACAGAGGAAGCACCTGCCGATCCATTAACGGCAACCGAATATATATTTGGAACATTCCCGGGTGATGGAGGTGGTATTGCTGCTTTCGGATTTGTTTTTGAAGGGCTGGAACCGGCAACCGAATATACTTTCTGGTTATTCCAATACAATACAGACAGTGAGCTCTATTCTGAAGATCCAGCAATAGGTTCGGCAACCTCAGGGGCTGAAGCTGGAGAACCCGAAGCTCCTGAAGTGGCAGCTCCTACCCCACCCGTGCGCGACCCCGAAGACGTGATTTCTATATTCAGCGATGCATACACAAACCTTGAAGGCACAAACTTTAACCCCGACTGGGGACAGTCTACTCAGGTAAGTTTTGTAGATATTGATGGAAGCGAAACCATGAAGTATGCAAACTTCAACTATCAGGGAACAGTGCTTTCCGCACCCATCAATGCTTCTGAAATGGAATACCTAAATGTGGATATGTGGACAGCTGATGCCACCACTGTAAATGTGTTTACAATAAGCGAAGGAGGAACTGAAGTACCTTACGCACTTCCTGTTACTCAAAACCAATGGGTAACCTATCAGATTCCCCTTTCTGCGTTTGCTCCGGTAAATATGTCTGCGGTCATCGAATTCAAGTTTGATGGCGGCAATGGTTCTCAAACCATTTATTTAGACAATCTCTATTTCTTCAGAGAAGAAGTGGTAGAAGGTTCAGACGCCAGTCTAAGTGACCTTATGGTTGATGGAACTACAATTCCCGGTTTTGCTCCCACAAAACTTGACTATACTGTTTTGTTACCTCAAGGGACTACAGATGTTCCCGAGGTTACAGTTACTACTAATGATCCTGCAGCCACAGCTGATATAACCCCTGCAGATGCACTTCCCGGAATCACCAATATCGTGGTTACTTCTGCCAATGAAGAAGAAGAGAAAGAATACACTGTAACGTTTATTATCGAAGTTCCTGAAGCTGCAGCGCCAGCTCCCGAAGGTTTCGGTGCAGATGAAGTAGTTTCCGTGTTTAGTGAAGCCTTTGCAAGTATTGAGGGTACTGATTTTAATCCTAATTGGGGGCAATCAACCCAAGTAGAAATTGTTGAAATTGAAGATAATCCAACTCTGAAATATTCCAATTTTAATTATCAGGGTACTCAGTTTGCCAGTCCTCTTAATATTTCTGATAAGGATTATTTATATTTGGATATGTGGACTGCAAATGCAGAAACTGTTAACATTTTTCTGATTAGTCCTGGTTCTGAAATACCTTTTGCTCTTACCATCACTGCCGGAGAATGGGTGAACTATGAAATCCCTCTCTCTCATTTTGCAGGAGTGGATATGAGCAATGTAATTTAATTCAAATTTGATGGGGGTACAGGTACTGAAACCCTTTATTTAGATAATATTTTCTTTTATAAAGAAGTTTATACCGTTTCTGTAACTGTTCAACCCGAAAATGCCGGAACAATAACAGGGGAAGGAACATACAGTGAGGGCGATAATGTAACTTTGGAAGCTAATGCAAATACAGGCTATGAATTTGAAAATTGGACTAATTCTGATGACGAGGTAGCTTCAACTAATGCAGAATATACTTTCGAAATGCCCGCTGAAAACGTTGAACTTACAGCTAATTTTGCCCTTATCGATTTTACCGTTTCTGTAGCCGTTCAACCCCAAGATGCCGGAACAATAACAGGCGAAGGCACATACAATATGGGCGATAATGTTACTTTGGAAGCTAGTGCCAATACAGGCTATGAATTTGTAAATTGGACTGATTCGGAGGGAGAAATAGTTTTTGCCGAGGCAGAATATACTTTTGTAATGCCCGCTGAAAACGTTGAACTTACAGCAAACTTTGTTCAAGTTTATTCCCTGACTCTGAACATTACACCTGTAAACTCAGGTAATGTTGAAGGTGCAGGACTATTTGCAGAGGATGAAGAAGTAACCATTACTGCAACTCCAAATACCGGTTACGAATTTATCCACTGGACTGATTCTGGTGACGAGGTAGTTTCTGTTGATGCTGAATATACCTTTAATATGCCAGCCGATGACATTACACTTACGGCAAATTTTCAACTCGAAGCCGAGGATTCGTACATTCTTAGCTTGCTAATTGAACCTCAGGATGCAGGTACAGTTACAGGACAAGGTGCTTATATTGAAGGAGCTGATGTTACAGTTACTGCTAGTGCCAATACAGGCTATGAATTTGTAAATTGGACTGATTCTGATGACGAGGTAGTTTCAACTGATGCAGAATATACTTTCGAAATGCCCGCTGAAAACCTTGAACTTACAGCTATTTTTGCCCTTATCGATTATACCGTTTCTGTAGCCGTTCAGCCAGAAGATGCCGGAACAATAACAGGCGAAGGCACATACAATGTGGGCGATAATGTTACTTTGGGAGCTATTGCCAATACAGGCTATGATTTTGTAAATTGGACTGATTCTGATGACGAGGTAGTTTCAACTGATGCAGAATATACTTTCGAAATGCCTGCTGAAAACGTTGAACTCACAGCTATTTTTGCCCTTATCGATTATACCGTTTCTGTAGCCGTTCAGCCGGAAGATGCCGGAACAATAACAGGTGAAGGCACATACAATATGGGCGATAATGTTATTTTGGAAGCTATTGCCAATACAGGCTATGAATTTGTAAATTGGACTGATTCTGATAACGAGGTAGTTTCAACTGATGCAGAATATACTTTCGAAATGCCCGCTGAAAACATTGAACTCACAGTTGTTTTTACCTATATCGATTATAACGTTTCCGTAACTGTTCAACCGGAAGATGCCGGAACAATAACAGGTGACGGTACATACAATATGGGCGATGAGGTAACTTTGGAAGCTAGTGCCAATACAGGTTATGAATTTGTAAATTGGACTGAGTCTGATAACGAGGTAGTTTCAACTGATGCAGAATATACTTTCGAAATGCCCGCTGAAAACGTTGAACTCACAGCTAATTTTGTTATTACAGATACTGGTGCAGAACCTTTGATTGCCGCACCCACCCCACCGGCGCGTGAACCAGAAGACGTGATATCGGTATTTAGCGATGCATACACAAACCTTGAAGGTACAGACTTTAACCCGGGTTGGGGACAGTCAACTGTAGTAACCTTTGTGGATATTGATGGAAGCGAAACCATGAAGTATGAAAACTTCAACTACCAGGGAACTCAGTTCTCCGAACCCATCAACGCTTCGCAAATGGAGTATTTGAATGTAGATATGTGGACAGCCGATGCTACTACCGTTAATGTTTACTGCATCAGCGAAGGCCCGGTTGAAACACCATTCTCATTGGCAATTACGCCCAACGAGTGGGTAACCTATCAGATTCCCCTTTCTGCGTTTGATCCGGTAAACATGTCTGCACTTATTCAATTCAAGTTTGATGGTGGAGATGGTTCACAAACCATTTACCTCGACAATCTCTATTTCTTCAGAGAAGAAGTGGAAGAAGGATCAGATGCCACACTTAGCGACCTTATGGTTGATGGCACTACCGTTGCCGGATTTACACCTAATGTATTTCATTATGATGTGGTATTGCCCGAAGGGACAACCGATGCACCTGTAGTAACAGCATCAACCAACGATCCTGATGCCACAGCAGTGGTTACCCCGGCAACAGAACTGCCAGGAACAACCAATGTGTTAGTTACATCTGCCAATGAAGAGGTAGAAAGAACCTACACCGTCTCTTTCTCAGTACAGGCCGTTGCTGATGGCCCACGTAATCCCATCGATTTTGAACCCGGTGGTTTTGGTGCCGATTGGACATGGACTGTATTTGAAAACGGCCCTAACGATCCTTTAGAGATTATAACCAACCCCGACCAAAGCGGCATAAATACTTCAGCTAATGTAGCCAAATTTACAGCACTTGAATCCGGTGCAAATTGGGCAGGCGTAGAATCTTCGCATGGTGATGAAGATTTAGGCACATTCTTCCTTGATGAAACCAACAACATCATTAAAATTATGGTATGGAAGCCCGTGATTAGCCCGGTGGGTATTAAATTAGCCACTGCAAGCGGTTGGGCACAGCCTGAGATACTTGTATCAAATACCGTGACCAATGAATGGGAAGAACTTACGTTCGACTTTTCTAACGTACCAAATCATCCCGATGGCGAAATGTACGACCAGATCATCATCTTCCCTGATTTTGCTCCACGCGATCAAGACAATATTGTTTATTTCGACAATATTACATTTAATGCTTTTGAATTTGAACCGGGAATTGATGCAACCCTTAGCGACTTGCAAGTTGATGGAACTACCATTGGAGGATTCTCACCTTTGGTATTCCACTACGATGTGGTATTGCCCGAAGGCACTACAGATGTACCAACAGTAACAGCTGTTACCAACGATCCCGATGCCACTGCGGAGGTTACTCCCGCAACCGAACTTCCGGGAACAACCAGCGTGTTAGTTACATCTGCCAATAGCGAAGTAGAGCAAACTTACACTATTGCTTTCACTGTTGAAACGCCTGTTCCACAACCGGAGGTTGCTGCACCAACTCCACCGGCCCGTGATCCCGACGATGTTATCTCTATCTTTAGCGATGCATACACCAATGTACCTGATACTGATTTCTTCCCCGACTGGGGTCAGTCAACCGCGCCAAGTATCATAGAGGTTGGAGGAAGCCAAACCCTTATGTATGCCAACTTCAACTATCAGGGAACTCAATTTGCCGAGCCTGTCAATGCCTCTGCAATGGAATTCCTGCACCTGGATATGTGGACTTCCGATGCTACATCAGTAAACGTATTCTGTATAAGCGAAGGACCTGTTGAAACCGGATTTGCATTAAACATCACCCCAAATCAGTGGGTGAGCTATGATATTCCGCTTTCTGCATTCGATCCTGTGGATATGTCTGCCATTATCCAATTCAAATTTGACGGTGGCGACGGCACACAGACCATTTACTTAGACAACCTGTACTTCTTCAGAGATGCAACCTCTGCCGGTTATACAGAAGAACAAAGACTTGTTATCTATCCTAATCCTGCTCAGGCAGGCAGCACACTTCACCTTAGTACAGAAGTGTTGCAAGTCGATATCTTCGATCTTAGCGGAAAAATTGTTGCCTCAGGCCGAAACACGTCTGCATTAGACACCTACGGCATGAAGCACGGAATCTATATGGTAAGAATAATCACACACTCTGGTACAGTGGAAACACACAGATTAGTTGTGAAATAAATTTTATGAATGAAAAGGCCGTCTGCACGACGGACGGTCTTTTCTTTTCTTTAACAGTAACGAAATCAATCAATTCATCAACCTTTACAAACCTAAAATCAAACGAACATGAAAAAAATTACAACAATTTTAATGATGCTCATCGCATCATTTAGTTTCTCCCAAAACAACCCCATCGACTTTGAACCCGGTGGTTTTGGGGCCGACTGGACCTGGACTGTTTTTGAAAACGAAGCAAACCCTCCACTGGAGATCGTTGCCAATCCTGATCCAAACGGAATCAACACTTCTTCAACGGTAGCCAAATTTACTGCACTGGAAGCAGGAAATCCCTGGGCCGGGGTTGAATCAGAGCCGGTTGTTGATCTGGGCAACTTCGAATGGAGTGTTGATAACCGCACTGTAAAGATCCAGGTGTGGAAATCGGTTATCAGTGATGTGGGGATCAAGTTTGCCACCGAAACCGGATGGGCAGAACTTGAACTTAAAGTACCCAATACCCTTACCAATCAATGGGAGGAGCTGACTTTCGACTTCTCCAATGCCATCAACCCTCCGGCAGAAAACGGAATACTGAGTCAGATCATTATCTTCCCCGATTTTGATGAAAGGGATCAGGACAACGTGGTATATTTCGACAATATTACTTTCCACCCTGTTGGTGACGACCCATCAGACGGCCCAACAGTGGCAGCACCTACTCCTCCGGCACGCGACCCTGAAGATGTACTTTCAGTTTTCAGTGATGCATACACCGATGTGGAAGGAACCGACTTTAACCCTGGCTGGGGTCAAACAACCCAGGTAAGCTTTGTTGAAATTGAAGGTAGTGAAACCCTGAAATATGCAAACTTCAACTACCAGGGAACCCAGTTTGCCAGCCCGCTCAGTGTTACCGACATGGAATACATCCACCTGGATATGTGGACAGCCGACGCAACCTCTGTTAATTTTTTCCTTATCAGTACCGGTCCTGTGGAAACAGCATTTGCTCTGCCTATTACCCCCAACCAATGGGTAAGCTATGACATTCCTCTCACAACTTTTACAGGTGTTGACCTGTCAGATGTGATCCAGTTCAAGTTTGACGGAGGCGACGGCTCACCAACTATTTACCTTGACAACCTCTACTTCTACAAGGAAAATGGCGAAGAAGGCACCGATGCATCATTGAGCGATTTACAGGTGGACGGGACCACCATTGATGGCTTCGCCCCCTCTGTTCTCAACTATTCTGTGGTATTGCCCGAAGGTACTACTGATGTGCCTGTAGTAACGGCAACAACCAATGACCCCGATGCCAGTGCAGATGTTACACCAGCTGATGCAATCCCCGGCACAACCAGTGTTTTGGTTACTTCGGCAAATGGCGAGGTTGAACGCACATACACCGTAGCATTCAGCATTGATG
>SLIL01000213.1 GCA_007135645.1 Bacteroidales bacterium | reverse complement strand
GCGTGTGTGTCAAAATTTTTGTCATGGCTCGGTTTACCTAAATATGTTATTTACAGACTTTTAATTGCGTTTGTCAAACCCCCATGCCAGCTTATTTCGAATGGTTTTAAAAAAATCTTTGTGCTCAATGCTTATGAGCCTGATCTTAAAATGGGCCTTTTTAACGTAAAGGTCAATGGGGTTTTCCAGGGGTACTGTTCTTGAGTCCATTACAATAAGGTGACTCTTTACGCGTCCTTCAACCCTTAACTTAACCAGTGAATTATCTTTAATAACAATGGGCCTGACAGTAAGGTTGTGCGATGCAATGGGGGTAATGATAAAATTTTCTGAATCGGGAGAAATAATGGGTCCGCCACAGCTGAGGGAGTAACCTGTTGATCCGGTAGGTGTTGCCACCATCAGTCCGTCGGCCCAGTAAGTGTTAAGGTAATGTCCGTTTACATAGGCACTGATGGAGATCATGGTAGTGTTGTCGCGTTTGAGCACGCTAAGCTCATTGAGTGCGTAGGGGAATGCTGCAAAAAGATCATTTCCCCTGGTATCGAGCCGTAGCAGCGAACGTTCATCGATCCTGTAATTTCGCTCCTTGAGTGCTTTTACTGACTCTTTCATCTCATCAGTAGAAACTGATGATAAAAACCCGAGACGTCCCGTATTGATTCCCAGTACCGGAATGCCCGATTCTCTGAGGTAGGGGAGGGTGTCGAGCAATGTTCCGTCGCCCCCTATGCTGATCATGCAAAAACACTCAGCAGGCAGACCTGTGTGATCATGGAATGTGTGCACCGGTTTTTGAAAGGTGATTTTTTCTTTAAGAAACTCGTAAAAGCTGTCTTTTATGAAAAACTTATCGGTGTCTGCTTCCAGCAGCCTGATCATCTCTTCAATGACCGGACAAAAATGAGGGTCAAAATTTCTGCCAAATAATGCTATTTGCATGGTTGTGTCTTTTCTAATGATCAGAGAAGATCCAGTCTTCGTGAATCGAGTTTAATAAAAGTGAATAAAAAGATGGTGAATGCCCAGATGGAAGAACCACCATAGCTGATAAACGGGAGTGGGATCCCGATCACCGGCACCAGCCCTATGGTCATGCCAATATTAACCAGGAAATGGAAAAACAGTACCGATGCAAGGCAGTAACCGAATACCCTGCTGAATATTGATTTTTGTCGCTCGGCAAGCAAAATGATCCTGATCAGCAAGGTTAAAAACAACCCGATAAGCACTGTGCTGCCTAAAAATCCCCACTCCTCGCCAATGGTGCAAAAAATGAAATCGGTGCCCTGTTCGGGTACAAAGCTGAACTTTGTCTGAGTACCCTGAAGAAATCCTTTTCCGGTAAGCCCCCCGGAACCTATGGCAATTTTTGACTGATGGAGATTATAGCCCGCTCCCCTTATGTCAACGCTCTCGTCAATGAGAACAGCAATTCTGAGTTTCTGATGGGGCTGTAATATTTCTTCATAGGTGTAGTCAACCACATAAACATAGGTATTGATTGCTATAAGGACCAGGAAAAGTTGTTTTACAATGGCAGGTTTTTTTCGCAATGCAATGGCACTAATAATGAATATAGCGGTTAGTGCACCGATGATGATAAACTCGTTCATAAGCAATGTGAGCACAAACAGGAAAACGGCAAATATTCCCAGTAATAGCAGCCATCCTGGAAGAAACCCTTCCCTGTAAAGGATTAAAACAAATGCGGCAAATACCAGGGCAGTACCCGTGTCATTCTGCAAAAAAATCAAAAGGACAGGTAGCCCAATGATCAGGGAAGGTTTTATAAGTTCTTTCAGTGACCTTGCCCGTGACTTACTTTCATAGATTATTCGTGCCAGCGCCAGCGCTGTTGAATACTTGGCAAATTCGGCAGGCTGAATGGCAATGGGCCCTATGTGAAACCAGGACTTGGATGCATTGACCGTGGTACCGAAAAATAATACAGCAACAAGCAATAATAAAGAACCCCCGAAAATAATGTATGAAAAGGCGGGGAAAAATTTCACATCGATAGTCAGGATAATAATGCCTAAAACAATAGCGGTCATTATCCACACAAACTGTTTTCCGTATGACTGGCTGAAATCAAACATGCTGCGATGTGTTTCGGATATTTCTGCTGCATATACGCTTATCCAGCCTATGGTTACCAGGCACAGGTAAAGAAACACTGTCAGTTTGTCTACATTTTTAAAAAAATTGAATTGAGGCCTCATATATAAAAAGTTTTTATTCGTTTGTAAGGAATTCCGCTTCCAGGATCCGTTGTTCAAACCATCGGCGTTTCACTTCCCCGGTAAGATACTTCTCGATCATCAGGCTGGAAATAGGGGCAGCCCATGCCGATCCGCTTCCGGCATTTTCCACGATCACCGAGATAGCAATTTTAGGGTCATCAACCGGGGCAAATGCAATAAAAGCAGAGTGGTTTTCCCCATGAGGGTTTTGCACTGTGCCTGTTTTGCCAGCCATGGTGATGCCCGGAATCCTTGAAAACCTTGCCGTACCGTCTTCAACGGTTTGATACATGGCTTCCACCATGGTTTCAAAGTGCACCGAATCAATGGTCGTGTAATTAGGCTGCCTGAATTCCGGGTTCAGACTGTCGGGGTGTCCGATGGCTCTTACCACATGGGGTGTGTAAAAATAGCCCCGGTTTGCTACTGTGGCAGCCAGGTTGGCCAGCTGCACCGGAGTTGTGCCGATCTCTCCCTGGCCAATGGCCAGGGAAATTACGGTAAGGGCGCGCCATCCCCTGGGGCCGTATATCCGGTCATACAGCTCGGAGCTGCCAATAAGCCCGGGCAACTCGTGCGAAAGGTCGCTGTTGAAAGTGACCCCAAATCCCATACTTACAATGTGATCACGCCAGGTAGTGAGGGCATTTTGCATACTTCCATATTTAGGCTGTTCTATGGTATTTCTGAACTGGATACATGAAAACGTATTGCAACTGTACTGTAGCCCTGTAATTGCATTTACCGGCTGGGGGTGAGAACGGCATCTTACCGTAATACCTCCGCTGGAATAAAATCCCGGGCAAGAATATCGTGTTGAGGCTGTTATGCCTCCTTCCTGAAGACCAACCAGAAAGTTTGCCACCTTAAAAACCGAACCGGGAGGGTAGTTCGCCATAAGAGCACGGTTAAAAAGTGGCTTCAGAGTATCGTTCTGCAGCATTCTGTAATTGCGCGATCGTATTCTGCCTACCAGAAGGTTGGGGTCATAACCCGGGGCGGTTACAAGGGCAAGGATCTCTCCCGTGGAAGGCTCGATGGCAACAATGCTTCCCCTTTTATTTTGCATTAGTAGTTCACCGTATTTTTGCAGCTCAAGATCAAGGGAAGCATGGAGATCAGTGCCGGCTAAGGCTATTGTGTCATATCTTCCATCCTGAAATGAACCGATCTCACGGCTCAGGGCATCTACCAGCACAATCCTTGTTCCTTTTCTTCCACGTAAAACCTCTTCGTAATGCTTCTCAATTCCGGATATACCTATATAATCTCCCTGCCGGTAATAGGGTTCGCGGGCAATGTCAGCCGGACCCACCTCGCCCACATAACCAAAAGTATGGGCTGCAATGGGGTGGGGGTACTTCCTGAGGGTACGGGGTTGTACAAAAAATCCCGGGTACTTGAACATCTTTTCCTGCAGTGCAGCAAAGGTGTTCATAGATATTTGCCTCTCAAATACTGATGCCCTGAAACGGCTGAAAGACCTGGCCGATTGAAGACGATTCTCAAACTGGGTGCGTGTTATCCCCAGAAGGTTAATGAACTCAGTAGTGTCCATTTCCCGCACCTGTCCGGGGATCACCATCAAATCATAGTAGGGTTCATTGTAAACCAGAAGCTCTCCGTTTCTGTCGTAAATAAGGCCACGGGCCGGATAGTCTGTTAGTACCCTTTGTATATTGCTGGATGCGAATATCTTGTAGCGATGGTCTATAACCTGCAGGAAATATAATCGCACAATAAAAATCAACCCGGTAAGGATAATAAAAAAGATGATGACGTTTTTACGCCGGGAGCTTAATTCTGAGCTTTGGTGTGGACTTAACATAATGATTTAGACCGAAGATGTTTTTTTGCCTTTAGACAACAAATAAAACAGGTTTTGATAATGCTCGAAAAACCTTGATAATAATGACTTACCGCAGCTTTTACAAGAGACAAATGTAATGATTTTCTTATTTTTTCCGTGTTAAACATTCATACTGCCTGCAATTTTGCTAATTTAGCCTTTAGGTTCTTTTTTTGCACACAAACAAACGGCAAATTAAGTTGCCTGAACCCAATGAATCATTATACGAAAATCAAAACACAAGGTTATGAACAAAATAGCAGTTTTAGGAGCAGGTATGGTGGGAAAAGCCATGGCTGTTGATTTAAGCAGGAAACATGATGTTACCGCTGTAGATCTTGATGAGGAATCGCTGAAATATCTTTCCTCCAATTTTAATATCAAAGTGCAATCCCTGAACCTTATGGATGAGGAAGCCATAAAGAAACTTGTTGCAGGCTTCGATCTGGTCATTTCTGCAGTACCCGGCTTTATGGGCTATGATCTGGTAAGGGCTGTAATTGAAGCGAAGAAGAATGTAGTAGACATTTCGTTTATGCCGGAGGATTTTATGGATCTCAATGCCCTGGCCGCCCAAAACGGTGTAACAGCAATTACCGATTGCGGCGTGGCGCCGGGAATGCCCAACCTTATTGCTGGATACTGGAATGAGATCATGGAAATTGAGAGCCTTGAATATGTAGTTGGAGGACTGCCCCGCGTTAAAGTATATCCCTTTTATTACAAAGCTCCATTCTCGCCCATTGACGTTGTGGAAGAATACACCCGGCCTGCACGGTTTATTGAAAAAGGGCAATCCATGACCAAACCGGCCATGAGCGAACCCGAGCTGATGTTCTTTGAAAAAGTAGGTACTTTGGAAGCATTTTTTACCGATGGACTGCGCTCACTGCTCAAAAACCTGCCCCATATACCCAATATGAAGGAGAAAACCCTCCGGTATCCCGGGCATATTCATCTTATACAGGCTTTGCAGACAGCAGGATTCTTTGACAAGAATCCCATCACCATCAACAATACCGCCATTCGCCCCATCGATTTCACCAGCAAAGTGCTGATCAACGACTGGAAACTCAACCCCAATGAGGAGGAATTTACCGTTATGCGTGTTGCCCTGACCGGGAAAATAGAAGGAAAGCGCAAAACAGTCCAATATGATCTGTATGATGAATATGACAAACAAGCACGGCTTACTTCCATGGCACGAACAACCGGCTTTACAGCTACCGCCCATGCTGAGCTGATTATGCAAGGGAGATTTACAGGTAAAGGTGTGTTCCCGCCTGAATTGGTAGGAATGGATGAAGATTGTTTTAATTATGTGATGGAATATCTTAAAGAGAGAAACATCAACTATGTAGTTACTGAAAAATAGTATCGCTCATGTAATTCTTACAGTAAAAAATCTCATGACAATCCCCCAATCCCAAAACACACGTGAAAAACAAATTCAACCCCCGCCAGAATTATCGTCAAACCCTTGAAGATATTGGCTACGTTACACTGAAAGAAGCAACACAGGCTGATTATGACCGCATTGGCTTTATGTCGGGCCTGGAGGTGCATCAGCAATTGAAAACCCGCGAAAAGCTCTTTTGCCGATGCCCATCGGCCCGGTATCAGAAAGATGATGAGTTTGATGCAGAGATCATCCGCCATATGCGTCCCACACTAAGTGAGCTGGGTGAGTATGATGGCACAGCCCTCATGGAGTTTAAGACCCGCAAAGAGATCATTTACCGGATTAAAAATGAAACCACATGCACCTACGAGGTGGATGATACGCCACCTTTCCCCCTGAACCGTGAAGCCCTGGAGATCGCCATTGAGATCTCACTGCTGAAAAAACTCAATATTGTGGGGGAAGTCCACATTACCCGAAAGCAATACCTGGACGGTAGTATCCCAACGGGGTTTCAACGAACAGCAATTATAGGGGTTGAAGGCGAAATTGAATTGCCCCATAAAAAGATCCGGCTCATACAGCTGAGTATCGAAGAAGACAGCTGCCGTGAGATCTCCGATGTGGGGCATACCCGTGTTTATAAAACCGACCGGCTGGGTATGCCCCTGATAGAAACGGTTACGTATCCTGATATGGTAAACCCACAGGAGGTGGCGCAAACATGCCATTTCATCCGGTTTCTCAATCGAAGCACCGGTAAAGTTTTTACAGGTATGGGTGCGGCACGCCAGGATGTGAACGTGAGCTGCAGGGGAGGCACCCGGGTAGAGATCAAAGGGGTATCAAAGATCCGGTATATCCCCGCCCTAACTCACAATGAAGCATTCCGCCAGTGGGCATTGCTGCACATAAGGGAGTCGCTTCTGAAAAAGGTAAAAAAGCCTCAGGAGTGGAAGATCATATCCAGGCAACTGGAGCCGGACTATTTTGAGTTGAAGCCCCGCATGGCAAAAACCATGAAGGAGAACGACTGGCATTTTTATGCAGTCGCACTGCCAAAGTTTCAGGGAGTATTGTCGCACTTTACCCAGCCAGGAAAAGTATTTGCCGATGAGCTCAGCGACCGGCTAAAGGTGATTGCCTGTATTGAAAAACCCAACATGGATCACAGCGAATCCTTTAAGCCCTTGCTAAATGAAGAAGGATGGGTGCAGGTAAAAAAGCTGTTGCAGGCTCGTGCTGACGATGCATTGCTTGTTTTCTGGGGCCCTGAAGAAGATATTTCCACTGCCCTGGAAACCATTGAGGAACGCTGCAGAATGGCCTTTGAGGGAGTACCCAACGAAACGCGCAAAGCATTTGCCGATGGCACTACCATTTTCGAAAGGGTGTTGCCCGGTGCTGATCGCATGTATCCTGATACCGATTCGGCACCCATTCCCCTTGAAGATGATTATATTGAGTCATTGAAAGATAGGATCCCCCCTGTTTCCATTGATGCATGGAAGCAAATGCAAAAATGGAAAATACCTGAGGATGCTTATGAGTATATCCTGAAGAAAAACCTTTTTCCCCTTCTGGAGCATATGGTTAAGGAAATGAATGAAGATCCGGTATTTGCCGGGACACTGCTGGGGCACAGGCTTAAGCATGTGGAGGGTCAGGTAAAGCCTTCGGCAGAATTTGATTACTGGCAGGTGGCTGATCTGATATCAATGATCCGTAATAGAAAACTCGACATGGCAATAATCCACCATCTGCTGCCCCTGGTTTATCAATACCCCAAAATGGATTTTGATTCTTTGCTTACCAGTGTCAGGTATAAGCCTGTGAGCAAAGAAAAAATCATTGCGGATATCCCGTTTCTGAAGAAAAAGTTTTGCACGTTGCGAAAAAACGGAGATGCAAAAGCGGAAGTGCGCTGGCTCATGGGTCAGCTCAGGGTAAAAGCCCTGGGCAATATGTCGCTCAAAGAACTCAGGGATATCATTATCAATAATAAAGCAAAAAAAACCAAAGCAAAACCACAGTAATATGGCAGAAGATTATTTTCAGGGATATAAAGGCAGGGCCCTTGAAGTGCTGAAAAAGTACAACGTGAGGGTATGGGGAAAATGCTCCATTGAAACCTCCCGGGGCAAATTTACCGGCACCATCCTGCCCAGGGCCGAAAATGATGATGACAAGCATATTGTGATTAAGATCGATACGGGCTATAATGTGGGAATAGACGTGGAGACAATCCTGCAAATGAAAGAAACGGGATACAAGAAAGCCAATTACAAAATACCCGAGAAAGAGTTTCCCTATACAGAGGGGTTGCCACGCGTAAAGCTCATCGGAACCGGCGGCACCATTGCCTCGCGCCTGGACTACCGCACCGGTGCAGTGATCCCGGCATTCAGCCCTGGTGAATTATATGGTGCTGTGCCCGAGCTGGCCGATGTGTGCAACCTTACCACGGAAAAGGTGTTTGCCGTGTTCAGTGAAAATATGGGACCTGATCAGTATAAAAAGCTGGCAGTGGCCATTGGAAAGGAAATTGAAAACGGGATACAGGGAATCGTGATCGGCCATGGCACCGATACCTTGCACCATACCGCCGCCGCCCTTACCTATATGATACAGGATCCTCCCGTGCCCATTGTCCTGGTGGGCTCCCAGCGCTCCAGCGACCGGCCCTCTTCGGATGCTGCGCTCAACCTTATCCATGCCTGCTATACTGCCGGGCACAGCGATATTGCTGAAGTGATGGTGTGCATGTTCGGGCCTACTTCTGACGAATATGGCCTGTTGCACCGGGGTACCCGCGTGCGCAAGATGCATTCATCCTATCGCAGCACCTTTCGTACCCTGGGAGATACCCCCCTGGCCAGGGTTACACGCAACGGGATCATCCCCATAAAAAAGGAATACAACCACCGGCGCAAAGACAATAAGGCCACTATTCTTCCTTATTTTGAAGAGAAGGTCTCCATTGTTTACTATTATCCCAATATGCAGCCCGACATTATTGACTCCCTGGTGGATAATGGCTACAAGGGTATTGTGATTGCCGGAACCGGGCTTGGCCATGTAAACATCCCCTTGTATCCTGCCCTTAGGCGGGCTTGCGAAAAAGGGGTCGCGGTGTATATGACAGTGCAGACTCTCTGGGGCTACGTGCACATGTTTGTTTATGAAACCGGGCGTGAACTCATGGCCCTGGGCGTAGTGCCGGCAGAGAACATGCTTCCCGAAGTAGCCTATATCAAACTGGGCTGGGCACTGGGCCAGACCAACGACCCCGAAGAGGTGAAACGTTTGATGCTTACCCCGGTTAAAGATGATATTACCCGCCGCGAGCCCTACAATGGCTACCTGGTTTACCAGGGTGGATTGCCCGAAGTAGAGGAATTTGTGAGGAAGTTCAGAAAATAACCGTTGTACTTTTAATTGTGGGTACGTTTCCTTCTATTTTTTATAACTAAAAGTCTGTCCTTTTGCCAGGTCTGCCACTACTTCTTCATTGTTGACCATAAGGGTTATTTTACCCGGGAATCGGGCATGGATCGAAACATTTGAAGCCCTTCCGTTTTGCCATTCAATGTCAACGGTATAACCTCCTCTTGCCTTCAGGCCTGTAATGCTGCCACTTTCCCATGCCGGGGGAAGGGCCGGCAAAATCCTTAGAATACCGGGTTCGTGAGATTGCAGGAGCATTTCGGCAATGCCAGCGGTAAATCCAAAGTTTCCATCGATCTGGAATGGGGGATGTGCATCAAAAAGGTTGTTGTAAACCGACTGGCTGATGAAATAGCGAACCTGCTCATGGGCCATGTCGCCATCGAGCAGGCGCGCGGCACAATTGATCAGCCAGGCCCTGCTCCAGCCTGTTCCCGCCCCGCCATGATCCAGCCTGTAATCAAGGGTTTTTCTGACAGCACTGAAAAGTTCGGGATTGCTGGTCATGGTTACACTCACCCCGGGGTGAAATCCGTAGAGGTGCGACATATGACGATGGCCGGGTTCATACTCTTCGTATTCACGGTCCCACTCCAGGATCCGGCCGTCGCTGCCCAGGACAAAACCTTCCCTCAATTGTCCTCTTTGCCAGAGGATGGTGTCAAGCAGCTCATTGGAAATATTGAGGATGCGACAGGTTTGAATGTAATTGTCAAACACTTCGGCAATGATCTGCTGATCAAATGCCGAGCCCATGCACAATGCAGCAGGTTGGCCGTTGGGTGCAATATACTGGTTTTCCGGGGAGGTGGAAGGCCCGGATACCAGTTTGCCGTCGCGGGGATCTTCGGTGATCCAGTCGCTGTAAAACAGGGCCACTTCATGCAGGGCGGGAAAAACACGCTCTTTGAGGAATGTGGTGTCCCGCGAAAATTCAAAATGCTGCCAGTAGTGCTGCATCATCCATCCTCCTGCTCCAAAAGAGCTACCCCAAAACGCTGTTCGTGCCTGCAACCAGCTCGCAGCCCAAAGGTCAGAAGCATGAGGGAAAAAGGAGCCCCGGCAACCAAAGTTCTTTTGGGCAGTGGATTTGCCGCTTTCCACCAGCTTGTCAATGTAATCAAACAAGGGCTTGTTAAGTTCCGAAAGATTGGTGACATCGGCCAGCCAGTAGTTCATCTGCAGGTTGATGTTCAGGTGATAGTCTGCATTCCAGGGAGCTTCGATGTGCTCGTTCCAGAGGCCCTGAAGGTTGGCAGGGTTGGTGCCTGGCCGCGATGAGCCAATGAGGAGGTAGCGCCCGTAATGAAACAGCAACTCGGCAAGGCGGGAGTCGTCATTGCCGCTTCGTGCATTTTCAATCCTGGTATCTGTGGGGATGGTATCTGTTGATGGTTGACCGATTTGAAAACCCACCCGGGAAAACAGTTGCTGATGATCGCGGATATGATCTTCGCGGATTTTTTCATAGCTTACCTCCATAAGCCTTGCCATTTCTGACTGGTTGGCTGCAGAAAGATCATTGGAATAATAAGAGGAACTGGATACAATGAAAAGGGTAAGTGTTTGTACCCCGGCAAGTTCAAGAAAGTCTTCGCCGGCATTTACCTCTCCTTCATTATTGATGGCTTTAAGCAGGGTTTCAAATTTTACCCCTTCTGTAACGGGGAAGGGTCTGGAGTCAAATACTCCCCCCATCTGGGTAACCTCACCTTTCATCAGCAGCTTGTTGTGAGCAGTTGTGGAAATTTTTACCGTGGGAATACCCCGGTCTTTGGGCCTGTCAAGACGAACCCTGCCTGTAAGCCCATCGGGCGACTCCGTTGTGTAGCGCACCGCGATCACCTGGTGCGGGTGTGATGCAAATGCCTGCTGGGTAACAAGATGCCCGTTGCTGCGAAAGGAAACATCTGTAATGGCAGTGGCAAGGTTCAGTTGCCTGCGGTAGTCTGTAATATCATGGTGCTCGAGATCAATGTAGAGCTCTCCCAGTGTTTGATGAGACTTCAGGATGTCTTTGCGCGAAAATTTCTCCACGATAAGTTCATCCGCTTTCTGTACATTGCCCTCCAGGACCAGGTTACGGATCATATCCATATCTTCTGGTGTGCCATCGGGTTCGTCCCAGCCCATTTCGGCTGGCCAGAGCGAATCATCGTTGAGCTGGATACGCTCACGGGTAGGGTTGCCAAACACCATGGCACCCAGGCGCCCGTTGCCAATGGGCAGGGCATCCTCCCAGATCTTCGCCGGGGTTTCGTACCATAAAATGGGGTCTGGTGATTTTTCTTCGGCAATCTGGCATGAGTGCAGAATTATCATGGTAAGGAATGCCAGGAGTCCGGAAAACAGGTTGAAAGCGTAGTTTTTGTTCATTGTCTGAGTTTTTTGTATGCAAATGTAAGTAAGAATGTGCCTTATTGAGATGATTTTGATAGAGATTAATATAAAAACCCAAAGGCCCATAAAGGGATAATGTTGTCAATACCGTATTCAATATCATCTTTTACAATATATCCACGTTTTGCTTTCATGATCTGGGTTTGTTTCTTGTGTTTTCCTCCCACCTCGAAGGTTATGTCATCCAGTTGAAAATCAGAAAAGCGTGAAGAGGTAACATCAAAAAACGGTTGGGTCTGATTTAAAAAGAAGGTTTCTCTTTCATTTCCGGTATTAGCCCGGTCGGCTGCTATTACATGGATCATGTTGGTGTTGTTCAGGTAGATATTCTGTACTTTTCCCAGGCTTCCCTGCTTTCTGTTGGAGTCCAGGAGCCGGTTGATCAGGCCTGCCCTTTCCAGGAATACAAGGTAATCACCCACCTGGTTGCGGTGTATGCCCATTTGCTCTCCGATTTTCGTGAGGTTGGGTTTAAAAGGAACGCTTTGGGCTACGATGTACAACAATTGCCGGAGCTTTCTCACGGTAGAGATGTTCATGTCAGTATGGGTGGGGATATCTACTTCCAGCGATATGTTGATGACATTGCGCAACCGTTCGTTGTAATCTTCTTCCAGAAAAAATGGGTAATACCCGCTTTTAAGGTATTCCCTGAAAAGGGGCAAAGGTTTTTCCTCAATCTTTACCTTGTTGTCTATGATCTGCTCCAGGGTGTATGAAGGGTAATCTTTTTTTAGTTGCAGGTTAATATATTCCCTGAAGGAGAGCCCGTGCATATAATAGGATAACACCCTTCTGCTCAGGTCTGCCTGCCCCTTGTAAATTTCCAGTATGGATGAACCCGTGAAAACCACTTTCAGATCGGGCAGGTAGTCGTATATCATTTTGATCTCTCTCGACCAGTCTTTGTACTTATGGATTTCGTCAATAAACAGATGCTTGCCACCGTACTTTGCAAATTCTTCTGCCAGGTAAAACAGCTTGTTGTTGGCGAAGTAGAAGTCATCCGCATTTACAAACAGGGTAGTTTGCAAATCCAGGTGCTTTTTAATATGTTGCAGCAAAAGCGTCGTTTTGCCCGTCCCGCGTGGCCCTACAATGGAAAATATCCGGGCATTCCAGTTTATTTCCTTGTGCAGGTATCGGATAAAGTGGGTGTCTGTTTTATCATGCAGGATTTTATGTCTTAATCGTAATTCTTGCATTTTTGCCTGTTTTATATTTCAAAATTACAAAATTTCGCTAAGTAAAAAAAGCAAATATGAAAAAAATCGCATAAATAAAACAGCAAAATAAGATAAAAACGCTAAATAAAAGTAGCGAAATAAAAAAATAATGAAAGAAATAAATAGCGAAAAGGGGGAGGATGTGCTGTAAATGGCTTTGGTAATGGTTTCTGGCCAGTTTTATTGCAGCTGATTTTTAGGGTCAAATAGTGATCAGGTTAAACAGATTGCTTTTCTATAGCTTCTGATGCATCTCATTGGTTGTGAAGAAGTAAAACAAATAAAATTTGGTGCCAAGGGACGTTTTTTATACCCTTTTGATACGATTAGGGGTTATGGGTTCTTTGGGTTCGTTGTAGGTTTGTAAATTCTCATATTTGATCATTCTACTCTGTAAATGAATTAATAAACGGTAAAAAAAAACAATCTATGAACGAATTAAACGAAGTACGCCATTGTCCTGCGCCTCACGATATTGTTTATTACGATACCGATGCACTGCGCGATCAGTTTCTGATTGAAAACCTTTTTATAGCAGATAAGCTCAGGCTTGTTTATACCCATTTTGACCGCATGGTGGTTGCCGGCGCAATGCCTGTTGAAGGTAAAATCATGCTGGAGCCATCGGATTACATGAAGACTGATTTCTTCAATAAAGAGCGGGAAACAGGTATTATTAATGTGGGAGAAAAAGGGTTGGTAACAGCTGATGGAGAAGTATTTGAGCTGGAGTATAAAGATGCACTTTATATTGGCAAAGGGGTAAAAGAGATTATTTTTGAAAGTTCAGATAAAAACAAGCCTGCCAAATTTTACATAAACAGTTGTCTGGCCCATAAAGAATATCCATCTAAAAAAGTATCACGCGCAGAAGCCAGGCCCAATCCCATGGGGTCGCAGTCCAATATCAATGTGAGGGTATTGAATCAGTATATCGTGCCCTGGATTGTTGAAACCTGTCAGCTTATGATGGGGATTACCGAAATAAAGGATGGCAGTGCCTGGAATACCATGCCTTGCCATGTGCATACCATGCGCATGGAGGCTTATTTCTATTTTGAAATACCGGAAAATGAGGCCGTTTGTCATTTTATGGGAGAACCTCAGCAAACCCGTCATATCTGGATGCATAATGATCAGTGTGTTTTATCGCCCGATTGGTCTGTTCACTCTGCAGCTGGCACACATTGTTACTCTTTTATATGGGGAATGGCAGGCACTGATAGCGAGGTGGACCCGGTGAAGACGATTGATCTTAGGTAGTGCCTGCAAGAAAACGCCAATTGCTGCGTTGGGCTTGCCTTCAAAACAATGTCATCCCGAATTTCCTTCAGGACTCCTGTTTTTCAGTCTTCGCCCGCCTTGCTCTTGACGCTTTCTTATCAGGCACATGAAAAAAATACGAGTTTTGTGCAAAGACCAGGTAGGAATGTAATGATCCATGAGACAAATTTCCACATGTTTTGGCACGTTTGGCATGTTTGAAATCCTGCTTTTTGCCGTAGGTTTGTTTTTGTATTGATCATTAATTTGGAAGCTCCGTAACAGACAGCTGGTAATGGATGCATGAACCTACTAAACCAATCTGATACCATGGAGAAAAAATCTGATCTCCCCTTTGTAAATGTACCCGAAACCATCGGAAAAGCTCCGGATAGGAGTGCCACTGAAAAGCATCTTCGCTTGCTGGCCGGGTATATCCTGCAAAACACCTCCTTTCTCTTTATAGATAAGGAAAGCGGAGAGATTTGCCAGGAATCCGTTTATGCAGTTGATCCCTGTTCCCTTAAGGTTCAAAGCCTGTTTAATGACTGGAAATACTGGAATGGTGTTATTCATCTGGCATTTCACCAACTGGCTAAAGTATTGGGAGATAAACAATACCAGCAATTTGTAGCCCGCAATTATGAATTCTTTTTTGAGAACCTGGATGTTTTTCAGCGTCTGTTTCATAAACAGGTAGAGGGTGCATCAGGGCATCAGTTCTTTCGCATGGACCGTCTGGACGATTTCGGGGCCATGGGTGCAGGGTTGTTTGAAGTTGTTGCAAATAATCCCCAATCTCAATACATAGAATATTTGGAGAAGTGTATGCAATATATCCGCTCCGGACAAGACAGGCTGGATGACGGTACGTTTTGCCGCAATCGTTTTGGTTACACTTCACTTTGGGGCGATGATCTTTATATGAGCGTTCCTTTCCTTGTCAGGGCCTGGAAGCATACAAACGATCAAACTTTTCTGGAGGTTGCAGTGAAACAGGTTTTTAATTTCAGGGAACACCTTTTCAGGCCGGAAACGGGTTTATATTATCATTATAAGATCATGCAGGAAGGGCATCCGGGTGTTGCCCACTGGGGACGTGCCAATGGCTGGATGGTCATGGCGCAGTGCCAGCTGCTGGAGTTTCTCCCTTCAGATCACTCCCAGAGGGGACCGCTGATCGCTTTGCTCAAAGAACATCTTCTGGGACTTGCCCGCTATCAAACCGCCAATGGTATGTGGCGGCAATTGCTTGATAAAAGTGACTCTTTTCTGGAGTCCTCCTGTACAGCCATGTTTACTTATGGGGTTGCAAAAGCTGTGAATGAGGGCTGGATCAGTGATATTTATACTTCCATTGCTATTGCCGGATGGAAGGGGTTAACGGAGCATTGCATAGGTGCCAATGGGTACTTTGACAAGGTTACTACAGGGTTTAATTTTAAACAGGATCTGCCATTTTATTACAATATTCCCATTGAGCCTGGCGGTGATCATGGTATCGGGGCGGCCATTTATGCCGGTATTGAAATGTTTAAACTTAAAGAGGAGTACAGGGATTGTGTGTGGTGTTAGAATGAAAAGTTAAAAATGAAAAATGAATAATGGATGTAACCGGAAAAGTTTTTAGTGAAAAGTGAAAAACAATAATGGAGAAGTGAGAAATAATGCTCAGGGAGTAAAATATCAAAAGCGGAATCAATTCCAATAGAAAAACAATAACCACCATCTGCCTAAATAAATAAATAAACATGTTCGGACTTAGCACTTTAGATTTAATTGTAGTAATTGTATTTTTCTTTATCCTTGTCGTAATTGGCTTGTGGGCCATGTTCAGGGTAAAGGATCAGGAAGATTTTTTTATGGGTGGACGCCGCTTTGGCAAGATCGTGCAGTTGTTTGCCGCTTTTGGCCAGGCCACTTCGTCTGATACTGGTCCTTCGGTTGCCACCACTACAGCTAATAACGGGGCTGCAGGTGTATGGGCTTCGCTGATGATGCTTTTCGCTACACCCTCCTACTGGCTCACAGGGGTATGGTACAGAAGGTTGAGGGTGCTTACCATGGGCGATTATTTTACAGAGCGGTATTCTTCTAAGTTTCTGGGGGGTGTGTACTCCCTTATGGCCAGTATCAGTATGATGCTGCTGCTTACCGTGGGCTTTATTGTAATGACCAAGACAGTACTGGTTATGACACCCAAGGAGTTGCCCGAAGTTCCGGTGGAAATGATCTTTAATCCATCGGAAGCTGAAATTGAAACCCTGGCTGCTGCCTCGGAGCTTAATGCAGATGAAGTGGAAGAATATTTACAATTTCTTAGACTTGAAAGGTACAGGGCAAGGGATCATGCTTCTTTAACAGATGCTGAGCTATCTGAAAAATCCTTTCTGCAGGCACTCAATCCACGAAGCAATTTCTCTCACATCCCCACCAACTGGTTTATATGGATCACGGTGATTTTTATCTGCTTGTATTCCATTGCCGGAGGCCTGGAAGCAGCCTTTATCAGTGATGTTTTCCAGGGTGTTTTTATCATTATCCTTTCGTTGATTTTACTTCCCTTTGCCTTTATTGAGATCAACCATGTTTATGGCAGTTCGGGCTTTATGGGGGCATTTCGAACCATGCATGCGCAATTGCCCGAATCCTATTTTGAGATATTTGGCTCACCCAATACGGTGGATTTCACATGGTATTACATTATTGCTTTGGGGGTCATGGCTACCATAAACGTCGCTGCAGGGGCCAATCAGCTTGTTGCTGCCGGGGCAGCAAAGAACGAGTACTCAGCCCGTTTTGGCCTCACTTATGGTACTTACCTTAAGCGTGTAACAACTGTTTTCTGGGGGCTTACTGCCCTGGCCATAGTCTTGCTTTATGCAGATGCGGTTTCCGACCCCGATCACCTGTGGGGATATGCTTCACGGGCCTTGCTGGGGCCGCTCAACCTGGGCCTTATTGGCCTGATGATCGCAGCGTTGCTGGCGGCATTGCTATCCACTGCTGATATGATGATGCTTGCCACCTCGGGGTTGATCACCCGAAATATTTATAAACCCCTGGTGCAGGGAAAATCCGAGAAGCACTATGTAACCGTGGGAAGGATCTTTGGTGCATCCATAGTAGTCATTGCAGCATTTATTGTAATGGGATCCGATAGCCTGTTTGATCAGCTGAAGATCTTCTGGGAGTGGGGGGTGGTATTTTCGGCAGGCTTCTGGATGGGTATTCTGTGGCGTAGAACCAACCAAAAGGCGGTATGGTATTCCATCCTGTTTACGCTTTTGCTGTTCTTCCTCTTGCCCATGATCCTTCCAACCGTATTTCCGGGGTTGCGAAACAACGAATACCTGCTTAAGCGCACTGAGCCCAGGTTTATCGAGCGGCAATACACCGCTACTCCAATGGATGTGGATGCGCGTACGGTTGAAATAGCCATCTGGGAAGCGTTGCCTGACCAGGAGAGGGCCCTGGTTTCGCAACCAGTGATGTTGCAGGCCGGTGAGGAGTTTACAAAGAGTTACAACATAGGGATTAAGCGGATTTTCTGGACACACGGCATTGCAGCCAACCCGGAAACCGGGCAACTGGAAGGACGGGGCCTGATCAGCCTTGAGCTTGTATTGCTCGACCTGTTGGGCTGGGATCTTTCCCGGAACCTTTATTCGGTAAATGAAACCATAAGGCTGCTCATACGCACATTCTTCCCCTTCCTGGTTATTTTTATTTTTAGCATCCTTTATAAGCACAAATCTGAAGAAGAAAAAGTGCTGGACCGGTTTTATGCCAAAATGAAGACCAAGGTGCAGGATAACAAAGAAGATGATTTACGCGAACTGGAACTATCTTATGCCAACCCCCACAGGTTTGATCATCGTAAGATGTTTCCCAACACCCAGTGGGAAATGCTGAAATGGAACAGGGAAGACCGGGTTGGTTTCTGGATAGCCATGGGAATGGTGTTCGTTATCATTGGGATGTTGTATTTCTTTGTTAACCTGGGGGGGACAATATTTGGTTGATTAATTAACACGATACTATGGCACTTGCAGACCATTTCAACCTCAGGTTGGTTATCAGTCAGTTCGATTTTGAACAGTATTCAAAATGTCTGCATACGGTTTCTGTTGAAGTGCCTTTAAATGCAGAGGGGGTTGTAGAATTTCAGGGTGCCCTTTGGGAGTATAAGGTAAAAAGTGAAAAATCCGGGGATGGGTTAAATTCCTGGAAGATTTCCGTTGTATTCACCCTGGTAAAAGGCCATTTGAAGCAGTGCAATGTTGCTGTGGAGACTGTTTTTAGCCATTGGTCAGTAGAAAATTATGTGCTGATGCCTGCTGCGGCATACAATGGCAATCGTTTTCAGTCGCGCCGGATCGCGTATTCTCCAAAACTTCTTGATCCGCGGGATGTATGTGCTGACAAACCTCCTGTTGTATCTGATGTGCCCCGGTTATCCATTGACGATGGCCCTTCGCAAATCTCTGATCGTTCAGGCGCCATGAGCACCCCTTCCATAGGTTTTTTCTCTCCCCATTTTAGCGAAGGCTTCTGGATGCTCTTTCCCCAGCGGTGCCATCTGGGTGACTTTGGATGCAGTATCAGCGAAAACAGAAGCAGGGACAAGGCTACTTTTCGTATAGCTG
>SLIL01000386.1 GCA_007135645.1 Bacteroidales bacterium | reverse complement strand
TGCCACCAAAATTCTGCCTGATTTTGGAGAAAAGGATCTTGTCAAATAATCCGTAAATAGGTTTTAGCAAAAAGCGGAGCCCTTTACCCCTGTTATACCCTTCGCAGTTGTATTTAACGGCCACCCCCATTGCTGTATCAAATAACCAGCGGGTAACTTTCCCCTTATCGGTGATGGCTTTTTCGATGTTATTCTTGAAGTTCTTGGCCAGAGCCGGTACGCTCAGCATGAAATAGGGTCTTACCTCGTTGATGCATATGGGTATGTTTCGTAAGGTTTCGTTGAGCGTTTTTCCTATTTTCAAAGATGCCAGGCTTGCGCCGTTGCGCATGAGCACATAAATTCCCACCGTATGGGCAAAGGAGTGATCCCAGGGGAGGATATGCAAAGAAGTGTAATATTCGGGCACTTCAAAAATGGCAGAGGCCTGCTCGCAATTGGCCAGGTAATTTTTATGTGTAAGGATGATCCCCTTGGGGTCAGCTGTTGTACCTGATGTATAGCAGATGTTGACATAATCATCGGGTTTCAGCTCTTTGGAAATTGCAGAAACGCAGCCAGGCTCTTCTTTTAAATACTCCTCTCCGCGGCTGATTAAATCTTCTATGCCCAGTAAATTCTCAGCTTTGAATTGCATGGCTTTGATCGTATCAAACTGCTCATGGTCAGCTCCAGGCACCCCATCCAGGAGAATAATAAACTGCAGATCGGGTAGTTGATCGGCCAATCTGAATGCCTTATGCTGGTGATTGCCCGAAATAATGATACCCTTGCAACCTGAATGTTTAAGGCGGAAGGTAAGATCGCTATCTTCTTCTATCTTTACTGACAAGGGCACGCTGATACCTCCGCAGTAAAAAAGGGCAAGTTCACTGATTACCCAGTCATTGCGCCCTTCAGAGATCAAAGCAACCCTGTCTCCCTTTTTTAAGCCTGCCTTGATAAGCCCGGCGGCATATTTCTGTACCCTTTCATAGGTTTGTTTATAGGTTAGCCCTTTGTAGTGTGTACCTTTTTTCTCCCATAAAAAAGTATTTTCACCAAATCTCTCCACACTTCTTTCAAATAATTCAGGTAAGCTTTTTGCATCCATGACTTTTGTTTTTATTTATCTATAGTGATTTATTTCCCTGATATTTATTCATCTGTTATCTTTTCCTGCGCAGAAAAACCGGATCTTAGATGCAGATCCCGCTGCGGATAAGGGATTTCTATATTGTTTTCCTTAAATTTCTTGTGTATTGCATAATATAACTGGCTTTTAAGCACTCCGGGTTTCTGAATATACCGGTTTGTCCACACCCTTAAAAGAAAATTCAGCGAGCTGTCGGCAAATTCATCAAACAATACATCGGGAGCTGGATTCTTAAGAACGCCTTCGTTATCGGCTGCAACCTCAAGAAGCAGGCTCCTTATTATCTCCGGATCTTCTTTGTAATGGACCCCAATGGGAATATTGAACCGCACTTTATGGTCATTGTAGCTCCAGTTGATAACCGTGGAGGTAATGATATCGGAATTGGGGACAATAATGGCAATATTGTCGTTGGAAAGAACTGTTGTTGCCCTTCCCGAAATATTGATCACATCGCCGTAAACAGACTCACCTGCTGGATTGGTAATCTCAATCCTGTCTCCAACCTTTACCGGTCTTTCCAGCAAAATCACAATGCCACTGACAAAGTTATTGGTAACACTCTGCAAGCCAAAACCGATACCAACCCCTAATGCTCCCGCAAGGAGTGCCAGAAAACTCAGGTCAATCCCCGTGCTTTGAACAATCACAACCAGTCCGATAAATACAATGATGTACCGCACAATGGTGCTTATGGCCTGTCTTACGCCCAGCTCCACATTGTATTTTACCAGGATCTTGTTTTGCAAAATGTTCCGGATCTTTGCCGACAGATAAAACAAAAGGAATATGGCAATAATCAGGTATAGGAGCAAAGACAAAGAGATCTCGGTTTTACCCACTGTGAAAATGGTATATTGCAACGTATTGGCTACCGGACTTAATATCTCTCTTATGTTTTCAATCATAGTATCCAGATCGTTAAAATGGGAAAAATACCGGGATCATCAAAGTGGCAATGATCCAGAAAATTATATTCAAAGGCCCTCCCACTTTCACAAAGTCCATAAATTTGTAGTTTCCTGTACCATATATCATGGTATTGGTTTGATAGCCAATGGGGGTCATAAAGCTGGATGACGCGGCAAAGGTTATGGCCATTAAGAAAGGCCTTGGATCCACCTCCATGGTAAATGCGGCAGCAATGGCAATTGGGGCAAGCAATACCGCACTGGCGTTGTTGCTCATGGTCTCTGTCATCATGCTGGTTAACAGATACAAAACGGCCACAATAGCCACCGGCCCCAGCGATCCAACAATATTGATGAGAAAATCTGAAATCAATTTTGCAGCCCCGCTTGAATCCAGGGCAACCCCTAAGCTCATGGCCCCGGCAAGCAGGAAGATCACCTTCCAGTCAATGGCCTTATAGGCCTCCTCCATACTGATGCAATTGGTAACAATCAATATAATACAACCCACCAAAGCTGCCACCATAATGGGCAAGAGATTCATTGATGCAACGGCTATGATCCCCATGATTGTGACTGTTACCAGGATGATCTTATCTTTTTTAAATTCAGGGAATCCTACTTCTGAAACAATGAGGAATGTGTTTCTACCGTGGAGCTGCAACTGCCTCAGAAAATCAAGTCTGTCTCTCCTGACCTCTATCAGGAGCGTATCGCCAGATCGGAGTACCGTGTTGGCAACTTTTTCTCTCATGATCTCTCCTCTGTGCCTTATGGCCAGTACTGTGGCGCCATACTTTTGACGGAAGGATATCTCTTTTACAGTTTTGCCTTCAAACTCGCTATTGGTAGCAATAACTGCTTCCACCAGAATTACCTCTTCATTCTGAATATCCTTATCGTCAAATTTGAGGTCCGTTTTCAGCATGATCCCTTCGCGTTCCTTCAACTCCTTAACTCTCTGAAGGTCGCATCTTACTTTAAGGATATCTCCTTTTTCCAACACCATTTGCTCCCCGGGCATAAAATATTTCACCTTGTTGCGTGATACTTCAAGGATATCGATATCAAGATTTTTCTTAAGCGGGCTTTCCTTTATGGTTTTCCCTACCGAAGGGGCATTTTCCATCAATATGATCTCTGTGAGATAATCGCCCATGCCAAATTTTTTCACCAGGTCGCCTCCATTCTCCCTGTTGGGGATGAGCCTTATGCCAATCAACAACATGTAAGTAATTCCAACAATAAAGAAGATCAGCCCAAGTTTTGACATCTCAAACATGGAAAAGGGCTCCAAACCGTTATCTGCGGCGATTCCACTTACCAGAATATTGGTGGAAGTTCCAATCAGGGTACATACTCCTCCAAACATGGAAGCATACGACAGGGGCATCAGCATTCTTCCCAGGCTATGCCCTGATTTGGCTGCAGCTCCGGCAAGAATAGGTATGAAAATGGCCACTACGGGCGTGTTGTTGATAAATGCAGAAACCACTCCCACCGTAACCATGGTGGCAACAATGGCGATCCAGAAATTATACTGAAAAAGAGAGGCAAGTTTGTTTCCAAGCCCTACCACTGCCCCCGACTTAAACAATGCCGCACTCAGAATAAACATGGCTGCAACGGTTACGGTGGCTGAATTGCTGAAACCCGACACGCCTTGTTCGGGGCTGATGATCCCCGTTACAATCAATACGGCCATTATGATCAATGCTACCACATCAACCGAAAACTTCTCGGTGGCAAACATTACAACTGCCAGTACAAGCACTACCAGTACGATAATTATTTCAGTAGTAAACATAGCTTATCCGGATATTCCTAACCATTGAGACAGATCAAAAATAATGTTTATTGCGAAACATCGAACAAAAAATTTCTTACAAAACAACAAAGCCAGAGAACCTTTGTATGTACCCTGGCTTTGAACTATTTGATTTGATTTACTAGTTTTCGTCCATTTGCAGCAGGTGAAGAACCATACTGCCGGATATGCTTTTCATCAGGAAATAAACCCTGTAAGATTTCCCGTTTTTAGATGTGTAGGTGCCTATTACATATACCGAACCGTCGCGCGAGGGTCCCTGGTGCTGCACTTCAAATGATTTTACGGGATTGCGGGAAAAAAAATTACGAAGGATCAACTCGGCCTGGTTGCGGCTGTAAGTTCCTTCATTCCCGGGCAGTTTAAGATCAATGGCAGCACCAAAATGACGTGCAATTTCGCGGGCACTTCCCTTTTCAATCCCTTCTGTAACCTCTTTTGCAACATCCGAGAATTCCCTGGCAGCGCCATGTTCAATACCGGTAATTATCGTAATTAAAAATATGATAAAGATGCGAACAAACTTGTTTCCCATGATTTTACTTTTTTCTTTGCACCTTCAAAGTGCAAACAATTTTCAAGCTCAAAAATCAAACCACTTTTTATGTTTCTCACATTTTGGGTGAAATAATTTTACCTCAAAAGATAAAGGTAGTGTTTTTTGCTGAATTTACAGCCTCTTTATCAAAGGGTAACAACCTCAAACCCCGAACGTGGGAATACATCCGTCACCTTTTCAATAGTAGTTGAAAATCCCATGATAAACCCGCCTCCACCAGAACCACAAAGCTTCAGGGTCCAGCTTCTGTTATACAATCCGTCATACCAGAGATTTCTGATTATTTCCGGGATCATGGGCTTCATGTTTTCAAGCTGAAAAAAAGAAAGTTGCGACAGGAAATTGTCAAACATTTTTTCATCTCCATCCAGGTAGGCCAGTAACGCTTCATTGCTAAGACCTTCCAGAATCTGAGCATTTACATTTCCTTTCTCAAAATCTTTGCTGAAGCGCTGAACCAAAGACAACGTGGTTCTTTTTATGGCAGTATCAATAAGAAAAACTTTACTTCTGAGGGTATCATCATTGATCGTGATATCCGGGAAGGAGACTTTTTTGTCTGCGCCCACATGAAGTGATCTGCTGGTATAGCAGCACAAAGGGTCCAGCCCCGAAGAGGTACCGTGAAAAAAGGACTCCATAACAGACAATTGTCTGATCAATGCACTTACCTCTGAATCAGAAAAAAGCTGTTCTCTTGAAAACCCATGATTATAATAATGATGAAAAACAGACGCCACCAGGGCTCCACTGCTGCCAGCCCCATATCCCTGTGGTATGTTGCTGTGAAAAAACAGCCCATTTTCAAGATCTGCCCTAAAGCGATCTTTGTCAAAAGAAAAGGGAAGCTGTGATGAAATCCTGGCAGAGCCAAGGTATTCCAGAAACCTTTTCAATGAAGCGTTACTCCTTTCGGAATAGGCAACAGGGGCTTTTCTCAGAGGAAAATCAAAACTCCCGCTGAACTTCCTGA
>SLIL01000203.1 GCA_007135645.1 Bacteroidales bacterium | reverse complement strand
GCAATGTAGTCTGCCTGATGCACCATTGGTGCAAGGCGGAACGTATCAAGCCACTCCATCCTCGGGGGAATCCAGAATCTTTCGAAGCTATGGTACTTCGCTTCTGAATAAAAGCGTGAGAAGTTCGCGTTTATAACTACCCCATTAAATGGTACGGGGAGCCAGGTAAAGTTGCTCTGCCATTCTACTTCAAACCCCTGGACCGAAGTAAGGAATTCGCTATTTACCGGCTCATGGATATCAAACATCCTGGTATTCTCTGGTAAGTCCATTTCCAGGGGGTCTAATATTTTCGCTGAACGGCTATAGATTAAGTTTTCAACGCTTTTGGTAAATCCACCTAAGGTAAACAACCCTATGCGATTAGTGTAAAAAGTCAGGAACAGGTCGTAGTTGGTGGAACGCATGGGCTTTATAAGCGTGTTACCCCGGCGAACTTCTGCCCCGTCATAAGTTATGCTGAACCGCGGAGACATGTGGTGGAAAGATGGACGTGAGGCAGAAACAGTGCGAGCTGCCCTTACATCGAACCAATCCGTTACCTTGTATCTTGCCTGCACCATCGGAAACCACATGCCCATATTTCTAAGCGCGAGGGTATCGGCAAAAAACATCTCCAAATCATCTTCTGTCATTGAAGCTTCGTTTGCCACAACCTCACCAGTTACTGCACCGTATTCTGAGTGTTCGTGCTCGTACCTCACCCCTGGCAAAATCATAAACCTTGGCCCTATGTTTATCTCTGCCATTATATACCCTGCACTAAGCCGTTCAATGGCATTGTAATTCTGCAGTCTGGTAAATGCCAGGCTGCGGTAACGGCTTTCATAAGAATCCCACATACCATCTACCACTGCTATATTTGGCAAGTGTGCCATCTCGTACTCTCCATCTATTATATAATGTGTATGTTCCGGATCAGTAACGAATGGCATCATGCTGGGCCTGCCATTTGCAGTTAACATCCATTGGAAATCAGAAGTGGGATCAGGATCATTATATAGATGGTGCATTTCCCAGTTATGAACACGATGGCGACTCACATCCCTATCGCGGGAGGTGTTGTAGTGCTTGCCCCCGAATTTAAAATATCCCGATAAAATAGTGCCAAGACTTAGAGGCAAGGTTATGTCTGCTGAGGCTGCCAGGTTTTCCTGCCTCTGAGAGCTTATATCGTTGACCAATGATTCCAAATACGCGCGTTCTGTACGATTTAAAGCAAGGCTAGGAAGTATCTGGGGGCCACCCGAAAGATCGACACCTACAATGTCAAGTGCACTGTTCTCGAAAAACCATGCTACGTGATTGTATGGCGTTTCGTTTGATGTAACGCTTCGGTTCATTCTCCATTCTACTTCAACCCAGCTGAAATCATGTTGACCTGAAAGGGTACTTGTAAGCGTATTTATTTCTCGTTGGGTGTTTCTTGGGCGCCATTCCTGCCGGTTGTTGCTGATGCTGTAGGCCCTATATTGGGTGAGATCTTGCCGGCTTTGCTGGTTGTAAGTATTGTTGAAAAAAAGGCTACCATTCGAAAGTCTCCAATCTAATGAGATTCCTCCACCCAATCGATTGCGGGTGCTTTGCCTATCGGTAAGTTGAAGGCCAGTGACCTGGATAGGGGCATGGGGCTCATCTTCCATAGCATCCCTAAGCACTTCGTATGATGACCCCAATATGTGAGCACTGCGGTCAACTTGCTGGGCTGTAGCCGACACCATTACACCAAGGCGATTGTTGAAAAAACGTTGGCTACCCATAAAAGCACCAGAGTAATTCCCGATCCCCTTCAATTGATTATTGTAACCGCCGTCTAAATTAAACCTATATCTTGTTTCGCTGGGTGCACCCCTCATACGGAAATTAACAGCACCACCAATGGCATCGGCATCCATGTCAGGACGTATGGATTTGAAAACCTCGATCCCCGCAAGCATCTCCGGTGATATCATGCTTAAATCAACTGAACGGTCACCATCAGTGCCAGGCACCTTGTTGCCATCTATGGTAATTGAGCTGAAGCGTGGGCCCATACCACGTATGGCTACTTTTTGACCCTCTCCGGCATCACGCAGCACCGAAACACCCGGCAACCTTCCTATGGATTCTGCCGCGTTGGCATCGGGCAGCTCGCGCAAACGGGCCTCAGAGACTACATTAACTATTGTATTAGAACCTAACTGTTCGCGTATGGCCTGTGCCTGGCCCAATGCCTGAGCATAAATAACTACCTCTTCCCCCAAAACAACATCTGGCTGCAAAGAAACATCCAGCTCAACCGTTTCGCCCGGAATCACTATCACCTCTAATGTTAGCGTAACATATCCAAGATATCGCACCACAAGGGTCTGCTCACCGGCTGGCAGCCTGGTGATTGTATAGCGGCCATTGACATCGGCAGCTGCACCAATGGCTGTATTGGCAAGGATTACGGTTACCCCCGGAAGCGGATCTCCTGTTGAAGCATCTGTAACCAATCCAGTTACTGCTCCTTGCCCCGGCTGTAGCACTGAAGTTTCTGTTGCATCTGCGCTATTTGTCCCATTAACAGTAAAATCACCGGAAGCCAGGTCATCTTTCAAAGAGAAAGCTATGGAATGATTTAATGAGTTTCCTGGGGTATTTTCCGATTGAACATTTTGGGGCAACAGGACAAAAAAGAACAACCCTGTAAAAAGAACTGCAATCGTTTGCGAAAATGGTCTGTTTAATAATGGTATCATTTTGACTGATGTTTTTTGTTTACCTGATGATTGTTGATTGATTGTGTTGTGGTTATCTATTATATACCTTTTAATAAGTATTGTTTTACGAATAGTAAACTACCTGTACCGAAAGCAAATGAACCTCTAATCAATCATGTTGATTGAGCATTGTGCTGGCTTAAAGAAATTATTAGTGTAAAAGGTAACAGATTTATGATTTATATTGTTGTGGCAGCAATGATAAGTAGTAATGTGTTTCATTTTGTGTTTGATTTTAGTAAAAGGGTGAAATGTTAAAATTATGACAGCATAACAATGGTTAAAGGTAGATTGAATTGCAATTTTTATATAATATTAGAATTTCAATTAATGTTGCAATCAAGTCAATTTGTGCAAAAATCGTCTTGAAAAGTGTAAGTTTTGTTGCATTTTTGAAGATGAAGAATTGCATAAAGCACATATAGTCAATATTTTAAATCTATGTGGGCTCAGGTAGGCTTTTCGGTGGAAATTCCAAACAAAAACCATTAGGTATATCCATTTCATTGAAAATACCCACCTGTTTTGAGATTATTGTCAGGTTAATTTTTTCGGGATTGCACCCAGAGATAAGTTTTTTGGTACAAATAGTAATTTGTTTCTTGTTAACAAACCTTATTTTTGAAAATAAAATAAATCAAATAAGTTGCTGTATGTTATTTATGAAATCTATTGGGATTATGGACAAGGAAAAACAGATGAATAATTTCAAAATCAAGAAGAAAAAGGCCCGTACCTACCTTCCTGAAGTGATCCTTGGGGTGTTAATAACCCTTGCTTTTTTTTCTTTATTGTTGATCTTGCTTCAATAAATTTAACAGTTTTGTTTCCCAGGTTCGCAACATCTTGTTAAGGTATATTTTAAGATCATCAATAACATGCACTTTTCTTTTTTTATAATTTTCACAGTTTTGATGCTTTTTGAGGCGATGGGCCAGCAACAGGCCAGGTATTCCATTCAACGCAACAATGCCCCAACCTCAGAAAGCTACCAATCCTTTACTTTTAACGGTGCCTGGTGCTGGTTTTCCGATCCCCGGGCAGTTTATTATGAAGGGAAACACAAAAGGACTTATGCCGGTTGGGTAGATAATTACGGTGATATCCACATTGGTTGGTACGACCACGAAATGCAGATCATCCATTCAAGGGTAGTTGCGGAAAAGGTAGAGGCCAACGATCATGTGAACCCGGCCCTCCTTTTTGATGAGGAAGGTTATCTGCTTGTGTTTTACAATAAGCATTTGCAGGGTGATACACCTCTTTATCTGATCCGCTCACTGAAACCTGAAAGTATCGAGGAATGGGGTGAGATAGAGGAATTGTACCTGAATGATGGAAGTTTCGAAGAGCGGGGAACCATGCGCCATACCTATAATAACCCAATAAAGCTATCGGCAGAAAATGGTCGTATTTATAACTTCTGGCGTGGTGATGACGGAAAACCTACCTGGTCACATTCTGATGACAACGGGCACACCTGGTCAACAGGGGAGGTGTTTTTCCTGCCCGACCCCATTTACACGTTTCGCAGGCCTTATGCAAAAATTTATTCAGATAGTATTGACAAGATCCACATAACCCTTACCGACGGCCATCCCCGCAATGAGGAAAATAACAACATTTACTATATGTACTATCAGGCAGGGGCATTTTATAAAGCAGACGGAACAAAGATCAGAAGTATCGATAACCTTCCCGTGCCGCCGGAAGAAGCCGATCTTGTGTATGATGCTGCCAGCGGTAATGCAAAAGCCTGGAACTGGGACATTGCGCAGGATGAAGAGGGGTTTCCTGTTATAGCTTATGTGCGCTTTCCGGATGATGAAAATCACATTTACTGTTATGCACGCTGGAATGGCAGAAGATGGCAAAACTATGATCTGGTTAATTCCGGCAACTGGTTCCCGGAAACCCCTGAAGGAAAAACCGAGCCGGAACCTAATTACTCCGGGGGTATGAGTATTGACAAGGAAAACCCAAATGTGCTTTATCTGTCCGTAAAAAGGGATTCTGTTTTTGAAATTGAGAAATGGACTACCCGCAACCATGGCAGAAACTGGCAGGTAGAACCCATAACCAGCGGCTCCACCAAGCACAACGTTCGTCCGTTTGCGGTCAGAGGCGCCGAAGAAGGCAACCCCCTTCAGGTGCTCTGGATGCAAAATACCCGATATATCCATTTTGCAGATGCGGGTCGGCTTGCTGAACTGGCCAGGCCCTATCATGACAGGTTTCTAGCCTCAATAAAAATGGATATTCTCAATCCATCAATTGACAATGGACTGGATTCTGCCGATATTGTAAACATTATGTATCGGGTGGCCGACTGGCAGTTTGCCAACCCTACCCCCAGGTTCCATGAACTCAACTGGCACTATGGTGCTTTCTATACAGGCATAAGGGCTCTTTATGAAGCTACCGAAGCAAACCGGTATAAGATTGAGATGATCAACAGAGGAGAGGCCCACGGCTGGACGCCTTTGGATGATATTTTTCATGCTGACAGACTTCTGATTATTGATAACTGGGCGTGGCTGTACCAGATGAAAGAAAGGCCTGAAATGATTGATAAATCAAGATGGGCACTCGATATCCACCTCGCCCGAAGATATCAACAGGCAACCGACGTTCGTTTTGCCGACAACCCTTACCGCCTCGAATGGTGGACGTGGTGCG
>SLIL01000474.1 GCA_007135645.1 Bacteroidales bacterium | reverse complement strand
TCATCATCATATAATCTTCTACTTAATAAAATTGATTCTTTTATCAGAAGGTATTACTATCATTTGCTGATAAAGGGTATTTTGGTTTTTCTGGCCGGTACAGGGATACTATTTTTATTTTTCAGTTTCATAGAATATTTTGGTTATTTCAATTCTGTAACCAGGGCTGTTTTATTATTTGGATTTTATCTTTTCTCATTGATTGTTTTCCTTTTATTTGTTCTGAGACCAGTTGCAGGATTGTTGAAAATTGGTAAAAGAGTTACCCTGGAAGATGCTGCAAAAATTCTCGGTAAACATTTCAAGCATCAGATTGATGATAAAATATTGAATACCCTTCAATTAAAAAATTATCTGGCAAAAAATTCAGAAAATGAGGATCTTATTCTTGCGGGTATTGAACAAAAATCGAAGGGATTAATCCATTTTCCCTTTTATAAAGCAGTTGATCTTAAAAAGAACTGGAAATATGTTCCCTATGTTGCCGGTATTGTTGCAATAATAGCTATTGGATGGATTTATTTTCCCTATTTATTAAAGGAACCTGCTCAGAGAATCGTTCGTTATACGGAACACTTCGAACGACCCGCTCCTTTCAGTATTGTTATTTTAAATGATTTACCATTACAGGGAATTCGTAATGAAAGGTTCAGGTTTGAAGTAAAAACACAGGGAGATATTATTCCGGAACATCTTGATATTGTTATCAATAATTTGACTTACCGAATGGGTAAGGATAACCGGAATCAGTTTAATTATGAATTTCGGTCCCTTGGAGAACCTGTTCGGTTTTATTTAAGGTCAGGTAACTTTATTTTTGGTCCTTATCAGATCGAGTTGATAAGCAGGGCTGTAATAAAAAATTTTAATTTACAGGCAAAGTACCCATCTTACACCAGATTGCCCGATGAAAGTTTTATTAATGCCGGTGATTTACGGGTACCCGAAGGTACAGTGCTAACGTGGGATGTATTTACTGAAGATACCGAAGAATTATTGTTCACAATAGATGATGCTTTGGTTTCTGCTGATTTACAAAGAACCAATGTTTTTCAGCATTCTATTCGTGCAAAAAATTCTTTTCGTTATTCCATAAGTGCAATGAATGATGTTAAGATTAAGGGAGATTCACTTCATTATTCTATCAGGACTGTAGCCGATCAGTATCCATCCATATCAATGGAGGAATATCAGGACAGTATTATGCTTGCACATTTGTTTTTCAGAGGTTTAATAAGAGATGATTATGGATTCAGTGATCTGGGTTTTTATCATCGCATTATTAGTAATAACCAGAGAAGTGCATCAAATGACCAGGTTGAATTTAATAAAGTTGCTATTGCGTTTGAAGAATTTAATCTTAACCAGAGTTTTTATTTTCACTGGGATTTGCAGGCAATAAATATAAAGCCAGGTGAATCTTTTGAATACTTTTTTGAAGTTGCGGATAATGATGGAATTAATGGTCCAAAGCGAACACGTTCGAGGGTTTATTCTATTTCCATTCCTTCTCATCAGGAATTGATTGCTGAAAGTATTGCTTCTGATGAAGAAGTTAAATCAGGTTTGTCTGAAAGCATTTCGGAGATTAATTCCATACAGGATGAGATTGATCAATTAAGAAGATCCATGCTTGAGTCAGAGAATATAACCTGGGAACAACAGGAAACTTTGCGAAACTTGTTGGATAAACAGCAAAAAGCACAGGAAAATTATGAGCAATTAAAACAATTTGCAGAAGATAAATCTGTTAAGGAACAACAATTCAGGGAACAGGATGAAACTATTCTTAAGAAGCAAGAGGAATTGCAGCGATTGTTTGAGGAAGTTCTTACGGATGAAATGAAGGATTTGTATGAACAAATTCAACAGGAACTTGAAAAAATGAATAGAGAAAGTGTTTTTGAAATGCTGGAACGGATGGAATTTGAAATGCAGGATCTTGAAAACAGACTAGACCGTGCCCTTGAATTGTTTAAACAATTGCAGGTAGAAAGAATGCTGGATGAAAGTATTAAGTTTCTTGAACGCATTAAAGAGGGACAGGAAGAATTAAAAGAGAATATAGATCAAACAGGAATTGATGAAAATACTGCTGGAGATCAAGAGGATATAAATAAAGAATTTGAAGATTTGCAAGATCTGCTTGATGAAATGATGAAAAGGAATGAAGAACTTTCAAGACCTAACCGAATGGATGATACTGGCGAGTTGCAGAAGAGTATTATGCAGGACCTTATGCGTGCACTAAATAGCATACAAGAAGGTGATTCCGGTGAAGCAGGAGATAGTCAGGAAGGTGCAATGCAAAAAATGGATGAATTAGGAAATTCCTTAAGCAGTATGTTGTCTGCTATGAGGCAGGAGAATCTTGCTGAAGATATTCGTACTATCAGAGAGATCCTTGATAATCTTATCAAAACTTCTTTTGCTCAGGAAGATTTGATGGAAGAAACCCGTGCCATTAATACCAGAGATCCTCGCTATGTAAATCTTATACAGCAACAAAGAAAAATCAGCAATGATCTTGTGATGATCAAAGATAGTTTGAATGCTTTGGCCAAAAGACAAATTCAGATTGAATCCTACGTAACAAGAGAGATTGCTATGATTAACCTGAATATTGATCACGCGATAGATCAATTGATTAACAGAAGAAAACATACCGGAATCTCAAGACAACAATTTGTAATGACGCATGTAAATAATCTGGCATTATTATTAAATGAGAGTATGCAGAACATGCAGAATCAGATGCAGGCTCAGGGGGAAGGTGATCCTGATTCAGGACAGGAAGGAATGCCTGGTTTTCAGGATTTAAGACAAATGCAGGAACAAATGAACCAGATGCTTGAACAGTTGAGAGAAGGTCATCAACCTATGCCCGGTGAATCCGGTGAATCCTCTATGAGTTTAAGTGAGCAACTTGCACGGATGGCTGCTGAACAGGAAGCTATTCGAAATAGATTAAATGAACTTACCAGAGATATGCGTGGGGATGGTGAAGATGTTTCTGAACTGGATCAATTAATGCGTGAAATGGAAAGAACAGAAATGGATATTCTTACCAATAATATATCACGGCAGACACAATTGCGTCAGCAAAGAATTTTAACCCGACTTCTTGAACATGAACGTGCTGAATTAGAGCGAGAACAGGAAGAACGTAGGGTAGGGGAGACAGCAAATTTTTACGATTTAAGTAACCCCGAAGACTTTTTTGAGTATAATAGGAAAAAGAACAGGGCTATGGATATGCTACGAAGTATGCCGCCTGGGTTCAGACCTCATTATAAATCACTTGTCGAAATTTATTTCCTTAATGTTCAAGAATAATACAAATGGTTGAAAACAAAAGAAACATCAAAATTACCAGCTCCAGAGAAGGGCTGAATGAACTGGAAGCATTTATTGAAGATATTTGCTATGAGTATAATATTATCAATACTTACTATAGTAATATTCAACTAGCTATTAATGAGGTATTTATAAATGCCAAGGAACATGGAAATAAAGATAATCCTGAAGCCTGTATAGATATTTCTTTCTTCTCTGATGAAAATGGTCTTCATTTTATTGTCCAGGATGAGGGTGAAGGTTTTGATTATCAGAAATATGTACAATCAGGGGTAGATGATCTTATTATGGACGAAGAATCAGAGTCTAAAAAAGGTCTCCTTGTTATAAAGATGCTTGTAGATGAGTTGAATTTTTTGAACAATGGAAATACTATTGAGTTAATTTTCTATATCAGCAGTATAAACTACACCATCACAGTTGAAAGGAAAAAGCATCTTGAAAATTATTTTAAAAATGTAATTTTGTACAAAACATCATAAATTGAAAAAATTAGGTGATCAATCCTGGCAATTAGATTTCACATGGGTTGATAAAGATAAGATTCCATTTCCTGAAGAAAAAGTAAGGAAATGGATTCTTTTTGTTATTGAAAATGAGAATAATATCCCTGGGTATTTGAATTTTGTATTTTGTTCAGATATGTATCTTCATAAGATAAATCTTGATTTTTTAAACCATGATGATTATACGGACATTATAACTTTTGACTATACTGAAGATTTTAACTCCATTAGTGGAGATATTTTTATTAGTATAGACAGGATAAAGGAGAATTCGATTGAATTTGAAACTGACTTCTTCATTGAATTATATAGAATTATGTGTCATGGTTTGTTGCACTTATTAGGATATAAAGATAAGAAGGCAGAAGATAAAATCGTTATGACTGGTATGGAAGACAAGTATCTGAAAATGATTGATTTTTTGTAATTTAGAATTAAACGTCTTGAACATTTTAAAATCGCTTTAGTTACGTTATTTGAATTTAATAGAATAGGAATATGTTTTCTGATTATGATATTATCGTAGTAGGTGGTGGGCATGCTGGTTGTGAAGCAGCTGCTTCTGCTGCAAGAATGGGATCGAAAGTTTTACTGATTACCATGAATCTTGGTACAATTGCCCAAATGTCATGCAATCCTGCTATGGGAGGTATTGCAAAAGGACAGATTGTAAGAGAAATTGATGCACTTGGAGGATTTACAGGAATTGTTACCGACGAAACAATGATTCAGTTTCGTATGCTTAACAGAAGTAAGGGTCCTGCTATGTGGAGCCCCAGGGCTCAAAGTGACAGAATTTTATTTGCACAGAAATGGAGAAGTATACTTGAAACGATAGATGGTTTGGATTTCTGGCAGGATAGTGTTACATCATTGATTGTAGAAGATCAACTAGTAAAAGGTGTAAGAACAGGTTATGGGCTGGAATTTTTTTCCAATTCAGTGATTATTACTAGTGGTACTTTTTTGAATGGCAGCATTCATATAGGTAAAAAGTCTTTTTCAGGTGGTAGATTGGCTGAAGCTCCAAGCAATGGATTTACTCAGCATCTTAATGAATTAGGTATTGATTCAGATCGTTTAAAGACTGGTACACCCGTGAGGGTAGACGGCAGGACAATTGATTTTTCAAAACTTATTGAACAACCTGGAGACGATGATGCGGGTAAATTTTCGTTTTTAAATACTACTCCTTTAAAAAACCAGAAAAGTTGCTGGTTGGCATATACTGATACCGAAGTTCATAATATTTTGCGAAAAGGTTTTGATGAATCTCCTATGTTTACAGGAAGGATTCAGGGTAGTGGGCCCAGATATTGCCCTAGTATTGAAGATAAAATAGATCGTTTTGCAGATAAAGATAAACATCAGTTATTTATTGAACCAGAGGGATGGAATAGTATCGAGTATTATGTTAATGGATTTTCTTCGAGCTTGCCATTACAGATACAGTATGAAGCATTAAGGAAAATTCCTGGTTTTGAAAAATCAAAAATCCTTAAACCAGGTTACGCAATAGAGTATGATTATTTTCCTCCCACTCAATTGGATTTCACCCTTGAAAGTAAAGTTGTGGAGAATCTTTATTTTGCTGGTCAGGTTAATGGTACAACAGGTTATGAAGAGGCTGCGTGCCAGGGTTTAATGGCTGGTATTAATGCACATCTTAAGAGCAATAACAAAGATCCTTTTATCTTAAAAAGAAGTGAGGCGTATATTGGAGTGTTGATTGATGATCTTATTACCAAAGGTACAAAGGAACCATACCGAATGTTTACAAGCAGGGCTGAATTTCGTATTTTACTCAGGCAGGATAATGCAGATTTCAGACTTACTCCTTATGGTTACGAATTAGGCCTGGCAGGTAAAGAACGGTATGAAAGATATTTACAAAAAGAGAAACTTGTGAACGAAATAATAGAAACTATTAGTTCTCATAAAGTATTACCTGTTGAGATTAATGATTATCTGAGTGAGAACAGCAGTTCACCTGTTTCTATCAAAACCAGCACAAAACAAGTTTTATTAAGACCTCAGGTTAATCTGAAAGGATTATATGAGCATGTAAAGACCTTTAAAGATTTATTTGTTGATATAGAATCTTCTGAATTGTTTGATGAGGCAATGATTTCGGCAGAGATACTAATTAAGTACAAAGGATACCTGGACAGAGAAAAAGAGATGGCTGAAAAAATCAGTCGAATGGAAAACACAAAGCTCAGAGAAGATTTTGATTATTCCATACTCAAAGCGATTAGTTTTGAGGGCAGAGAAAAACTTCAAAAGATAAAGCCAAGAACCATAGGACAGGCTTCCCGAATCAGTGGAATTAATCCCAGTGATATTTCTGTATTGTTAATTCACCTTGGGGCCTAACCAATGTTTCACGTGAAACATTATAAATGAGTTTAAAAGTTTGAGAATATAAAATGGGAATGTTTCACGTGGAACATTCCCGTTTAGTATCCTGGAAAACAAGTAAAGATTTTTTCTTCATTGTGATATGATTTCGGAGCTTGATTAATAAAATGCAAAGGAATCTTAGAAAAAAGACGCTGTGTAAAGCAGTCTAAGACTCAGGATGAACTTAACTATAAACAGATGAATGATATAATAATATGTCCTTTTTGTGAGGGTAGGGGAAATGAAAGGCAATTGAATGTTCGGGATCATCTGGTAAGTGATGAGGATTTTTTCATTGTAAAATGTAATTCCTGTGATTTTGTATTTACCTCTCCATGGCCTGATGCGAAGGATTTTTCCCGCTATTATTTATCACAGGAGTACATTTCGCATACCGATGCAAGTGTATCCTTTACAGATAAACTTTACCAGGCCGTACGCAAAGTAATGCTTAAAAAGAAATTCAACTTTGCTGTAAAACATCTGACTGAGCCATCTTCTCTTCGTTTACTGGATTACGGATGTGGAACAGGAGAATTTTTACTCTATGCAAAAAACAGGGGAGTGAATGTTTATGGTGTTGAACCTAATGATGCTGCCCGAAACAGAGCTGAAAAAAAACAGTTGAATGTTCAGCATCAAATACCTGCTATCACAAATGAAGAAGATGCTTTTCATCTGATTACCCTTTGGCATGTTCTTGAACATATTCCGGATGTAAAAGATAAACTACAATTGTTTTATGATTCACTCAAAAAAGATGGTTTGATTATTGTAGCGGTTCCGGAATACAAAAGTTATGATGCCCTGCGTTATAAAGAATACTGGGCAGCGTGGGATGTTCCAAGGCATGTTTACCACTTTGAAGAAAAAACAATAAAAATGCTGTTTGAAAGTAAAAAATTTAAATACATCAAAAAATATCCACTTGTGTTTGATGCTTTTTATATTGCTTTGCTATCAGAAAAGATAAAAGGTAATCAAACTTTTGCATTGATTAATGCTTTTTTAGTTGGTTTGATTTCAAACCTGCATGGTACCCTCGGGAACTTTCCCTGGTCGAGCCAGGTTTATGTTTTTAAGAAAATAGAATAGACCCTGCAAATACCTTTGTGATGTTGCCCAATTGATTCATTGAGCACAAAATTTTTAGTCCAACTTGTGGTAGATTAAAAATTGAAAGAAAAATTCTATAAAATGCGTTATTTTTTGATGGTATTCATGTTAAACAACTGACTCACTGATTGTTATAAGATTTTATCACCAAATCTAACAGAATAATCCCCATGAAGGAAAGAGGAACCCTTATACTGATTGCTAGTTTTATACTATCGCTGCTTTTTTCTGTTTTTTTTAATTCCATAAAAGAACGAGCGTATAATTTTGATCGACTTGCAAAAAGATTTGGTGATGACTTTTTAAGAAAAGAGTCTGTATTAAACCGTCAACTTTCTCAGGCATTAGCAGATTTTTCGCTTAAAGGAAAACCCATTTACAGGGATGCACAATGGGTAAAAAACAAATATCAGCTTTATGATTCCGATGGAATAGCCATTGTAGTGAGCAGGGCTGATTCTATTTTATTTTTATCTCACAATGCTGTACCTCTTTCCCATTACTCCCTGCCAGATTACCAGACAGGTATTGCTCATCTGAAAAACGGATGGTATTATCATGTTTCTGATACATATTACGATTATAAGGTATGGGCCTTTCTTTTACTAAAGAAGAATTATCGTTACAAAAACGAATTTTTGCAGAACCATTTTAGCGCTGCATTCAGACTACCCGAATTTATTGAATTGTCAGACAATGCTGCGGATGAAGGATTAGCCATTTACAACAATGCAGGAGATTTTATACTTAATCTTATCATTCCCCAAGGTGATACCAGAACGTATATAAATAAAACCTTTCATACGCTTTCGCAGCTTTTATCCTATGCATCTGTCTTTTTCCTCTTGCTGATTCTTGTAAAATACTGCCTTGTGTTGCATACCAATGGATACAGATTCTGGTCATTTGCAGCAATTATCTCAGGGCTGATGTTTCTTCGCCTGGCAATGTTTTACTTTCAACAACCCTTTATTCTATATCAGACAGAATTATTTTCTGCAAACCATTATGCTGCCAGTATCTGGCTGCCCTCTCTTGGAGATTTACTATTAGTGGCAATGTTTGTTTTTGCTGCAGCACTGTTTTTATTCTTCAATCCTCCCTATAAAAGAGTTTCAGACAAAAAAAACAGATATAGCAGATTTGTTGCCATGTTGTGGCTACTGATTATGCTGTTATCTCCAGTTGTGGTAGTGGAAACTCTCCGGAGTATTGTGATTAACTCCAGCCTTGAATTGAATGTTAACTTTATCTTCAACCTGGATATTTATCACATATCAGGTTTTCTTATTATCACCTTTCTGTTGCTAAGTTTTCATTTTATTGGAGCAACGGCTATGGATTATCTCCTTGCCCGTTTTAAAACCACAATTTCAGCCCGATGGTATGTATTTATTTTGTTGCTTGCCATTGCAGGGTATGGATCATACCTTTTTTATGGAAAACATTTTTTGTTGTGGTTTTTTCTTTTTGTAACCCCTCTTGGGGCAATTTATGGACAAAAAAACAAGGAGCAAACCTTTTCGCTCGCAAGATTGCTGATGTCGCTGTTTGTTTATGCTTTTGTCACCACCTGGGCTTTATCAGTTTTTAATAAAGAGAAAGAAATGGCCCAGCGACAGCATGTTGCTCTGCGAATTGCCAGTGAGCAGGATCCTGTGGCCGAGTTTCTGTTTCATCAGCTTGAGCAGGATCTTTTTGATGATCACGCACTAAAACAACTGGTAATGGAAGACCCCTATAATGAAGAGCGAATTCTGAGCTACCTGAAAACAGAATTTTTTGATGATTACTGGGCCCGGTACGATATCCAGCTAACCACATGCGCCCCTTATGATATTCTTTGGATACAGGCCTTTGAAGAAGAGATGTTGTGCAGTGATTACTTTGCTGATTACAGTCAGCATTTTGGAAGACCCACGCTCAGCTCAAGGTTTATATACCTTGATAACAATACAGGGCGCAACTCATACCTTGTCATTATTCCCATTCATGACAGAGAGTCAGAATCAGTCCTCTACCAATTGTACCTGGAATTTGAATCCCGTTTTATTCCAAGAGAGCTTGGATTTCCTGAATTGCTTGTGGATGAAAACATAGATATTACCCGAAATATTGGTAACTACTCCTATGCTTTGTACAAAGATGGCATTATGACCAATAAATTCGGCACATACTTTTTTAGTATTCATTCTGAAAGCTACCAGCAAGGCGATGATACGTTCATTTTTTTTGAAGCTGACGGATATAGCCATCTTCTTTACAACCGTGATGAGAATAGCCAGATCATTGTCAGCAAACCCAGGGAAACCATACTTCAGCGAATTGCTCCCTTTTCCTACCTCTTCCTGTTTTTTCTTTTTGCCTCGTTGATAATCTGGTTCACTGTATACCTTATGAAAAATGGTTTTCATTTCCCCATGAATTTCAAAAGAAGGCTCCAGATCAGTGTTATTGGTATGGTATTGCTTTCCGTAGTAGCCATAGGAAGTGCATCGGCATGGTTTATTTTCAATATATACAAAAATAAGAATGAGGCCATTCTCAATGAAAAAGCACATAGTATTCTGATTGAGCTTGAAAGTGTTTTATCCGGAGAACCATACCTGGATTATACCTATGAAGAGTATCTCTCCCGGTTATTACTAACCCTCTCCAACGTGTTTTTTACCGACATCAATATTTTTGATCCGGGAGGTACGTTGATTGCTTCTTCCAGGGGAAGGGTATTTAATGAAGGCCTTATTTCTCCGATCATACACCCAATAGCATTTAACCACCTGAAAATAAGCGGTAAAAGCTTGTTTATCCATCATGAACGAATAGGAAAACTGGAGTATCTCAGTGCATATGTTCCACTTCGCAATATGCGGGGAGATCTTATAGCTTACATCAACCTGCCATATTTTGCGCAACAAAGTGAACTGCGCAGCGAAATATCTTTTTTCCTGGTAGCCTTTATCAACATTTATCTTTTGTTGCTGCTACTATCGGTAATTATTGCCTTCTTTATCTCCAATCATGTTACCAGGCCCCTTCAAATCATTCGCGATAGTATTTCGCGATTGAGCATCGGGAAAACCAACGAAAAGATTGACTGGCAGCGGGATGATGAAATTGGCCAGCTCATTGGCGAATACAACCGCATGATTGATGAATTGTCTGTCAGCGCTGATCTTCTGGCACGCAGCGAACGCGAGAGTGCGTGGAGAGAAATGGCCAAGCAGGTGGCCCATGAAATCAAAAACCCTCTTACACCTATGCGTCTTAATGTGCAGTACCTTCAACGTGCATGGAATGATAAAGTGGATGACTGGGAGGAAAGACTTCAGCGTTTTACAAAAACAATGGTAGAGCAAATTGACAATCTTACCGTTATAGCCGGCGAATTTTCTGATTTTGCCAAAATGCCCGCCGCAAAAAACGAACACATCGACATAGCTGAATTTATACCAGAGGTTTTGGATCTCTACAAGGGATTCGATAAGGTAGATATCGAATTCAAGAATTCTTTGGAAGAGAACGAACTTTCCATAGTAGCCGATCGCAAACAGCTGTTGAGGGTTTTTAATAACCTGATCAAAAATGCCATACAAGCCTATTCCCGAACAGATGTCGCACATATTATAATCTCTGCATCAGCTGAGTCCAACTACTGCCGGATCGAAATAAAGGATTTTGGTGACGGTATCGCCGACGATCTCAAGAAAAACATATTCCAGCCTTATTTTACCACAAAGACAGCCGGAATGGGCCTGGGATTGGCCATGGTAAAGAGTATTATTCAGGGCATGAATGGTTATATCTCTTTTGAATCGGAGCAGAACAGGGGTACCAGCTTTATTATCAGATTGCCCCTTAAAAAAAACAGGCCACCCTTACAAAATGAATAAAGATGACCTGCTGAAGTTAAAACTTTATGGTTATTGTGCAACGCCTATTCATAAACCAGGGGTTCTGTTTCCCCTTTTAATACCATAAGTCCGTTCATGGCAAGGGCCCGCATTTCGTCTTCTCCGGGGTATACATATACCGGTGAAATATGTCTGATGCGTTCGGTAAGATGATCAACAAAGGGTTTTCCATAGGCTATACCACCGGTAAGCAGGATTGCATCTACCTTTCCTTTTAGAACAGTAGACATTGCGCCGATCTCTTTGGCCACTTGGTATGCCATGGCCTCATAAATAAGCTGTGCTTTTTCATCGCCGGCCAGGGCCCGTTTTTCAACTTCATAGGCATCGTTGGTACCCAGATAGGCTACCAGCCCTCCCTTCCCGGTGATCATTTTCAGGATCTTCTTTTCAGAATAGTTACCGCTGAAACAAAGCTTTACCAATGCACCTACCGGGAGGCTTCCACTCCTTTCGGGCGAGAAAGGTCCATCCCCGTCAAGGGCCTGATTTACATCAATTACCCTGCCTTTGCAGTGTGCACCCACACTGATACCACCGCCCAGGTGTGCTACTATAAGGTTGAGTGCTTCGTAGGTCTGGGCCACGGCACGGGCATGCTGGCGTGCAATGGCTTTCTGATTCAGGGCATGAAAAATGGAAATTCTTTCAAATTCCGGATGTCCTGATATCCGTGCAAGATCGTGCAGTTCATCTACCACCACCGGATCGGCAATAAATGCCCTGGCTTTGGGCAACGAGCGGGCAATGTCGTGGGCGATCAGGCCACCCAGGTTGCTGGCATGCTGGCCCAGGATCCCGATTTTCAGGTCCCTGATAAGGGCCTCATTCACTTCGTACACCCCTGATTTTATGGGCTTTACCAAACCTCCACGCCCCATAACGATCTGTATATGGTTTACGTTGATGTCGGCATTGGCCAATTCCTCAAGAATGGTATTCTTTCGGAACTCATATTGATCAGTGATGCGTTCAAATGCCTCGATCTCCTGGCAACTGTGTTTGATATTTTTAAGGAAAATTTCTTTGGTATTTCTGAAAACAGCAATTTTTGTGCTGGTAGACCCCGGGTTGATGGCCAGTAAAAACTCTTCTTCCATAGTTTAAATATATTTTGTAAATGCAGTGAATGGATTAATTGATGGCAGCGGCAAGTGCAATACTGTTCAGCTTGGTTTCATCGCTGTCGGCCCTGCTGGTCAGTACCACGGGAGCAGATGCTCCTACAATAACAGCCGCACAGCTGGCCTGGGCAAAATAAATAAAAGCTTTGTACAGCGCGTTTGAAACATCCAGATCATCGCCAATGAGCAGATCTGCATCCCCGGCAACAGGACTCTGGATATTTTTCAGTTTAGCACTTTTTTCACTAACCGCATTGTCCAGAGCAAAGGGGCCATCAATAACACATCCGGTTATTTGTCCCCGCTCGGCCATTTTTGCAATGGCAGCTGCCTCCAGGGAGGATCTCATATCTGGGTTTACCGTTTCAACTGCACTCAGCATCGCCACTTTGGGTGTATCGATACCCAGTTTTTGCAGGTAACTCACTGCATTTTTGGTAATAGCCACTTTTACCTTAAAATCGGGTGCAATATTCATGGCTGCATCGCTCAGTGCAATGATTTTGTGGTATGAAGTAACTTCAAACAGCGCCAGGTGAGAAAGGATATCGCCGCTGCGCAACCCCCACTCCTTGTTCAGCACAGCTTTTAACAAGCTTGAGGTGCTTAATTGTCCTTTCATTACGATATCGGCCTTTTTACCAGATACCATTTGTACACTGATAGCTGCTGCCTTGTCATTGTCGGGCTCGTGGATCAGCTCAAAGCCGGATATATCCAGGCTGTGGCTTTTGCAGATCTCCTTGATTCGGGGTTCATTGCCCACCAGAACGACATCTACAATACCATTACCCGAGGCATTAATGACAGCTTCAAGGGCATTCTGGTCCTGGGCAGCAGCAAGCACAAGTTTTTTCTTACGGTGCTTGCGGGCAAGCTCGTGTAAGTCAGTTAGTTTTCTTAACATATTATGGTGTTTTGAGGGTGATTATTTTTTCTCCGGCAAAAATACAAACTATGTATGAATATTCTTATGTATACCCGCACAAATCATCCATAATAATAAAAAAAGCCCCCACCTCAACAGGCAGGGACTTCCTTGATTATTCTGCTTTTCTATGAAAATACAATATTGTTTTAATTGACCTGAATACTGCGCGATATTCTGTTTTTCTCCGGATCTTCAAATGGGATTCTAACACTCAGGATCCCATCTTCATACCTGGCTGAGATACTTTCTTTATCGACTATCTCAGGGAGTCGGAAATTGCGTGAAAAACTGGAATTGTCAAACTCCCTGTGCAGGTATTTTGGAGCATTGGCGTCATGTTCCGTTTCCTTTTTTTCGTAAGAAATGGTGATGATATCATCTTCAAGACTGATGCTGAATTCGGCTTTACTGCGGCCGGGTACAGCCATATCAATCAAATAATGATCATTGAATTTCCGTATATTGGTTTCGGCATCGCAGCCGCAATTAGGGGCCATTTCTGATTCGTTTCGGGTTATTCCTCTTTGGTAAGATCTTTCAGATTCGGGATTAAGTCTCCATTTAATGATTGTCATAACAGGTTCCTCCTTATTTTAATGAATATTTAGTTATTTATATTTTTCGATGATTATATTTTAGTGGGTGTCAATTTTTGTTCCAACAGAAAAACAAACCCACATTATGACACATTGGCATTTTTTTGCGCGTTTCTTTATGCCTACATGCCAATATGACACAAAAAGGTGTTGTACTGATTGGGTGGAAACTTTTTTTTGGGCCCTTCCGTCAACAATCAGCATGTATTATAGTTTACCAATCATCTGAGAATAATTATGAATGTTTTTTTGATTTTAGCAATATAATTAGCAGAGTTTCTGCAGACGTAGTAGGGGCGAATAGTAAAACTAAGCCGGCACGTTTTCAGGTATAGGAAAAGCAGTTAAATCTTACAGATTATTAATGATCGTAAAAGCGTTTAATCAATTGTTATTTATAATTTTGCGGCACAATTTTCCGGATAAAAATCCAGGTTACTATAACCTTTAAAATCATGGTATTCTAAATGGAGAAGCAACACCAAAAAGTATTATCTTATTTCCGGTTCCGGCGCATTATTGTTCCTATAATCCTGGGACTTGGTGTTGCCACGTTTTTGCTTATCCGCAATTTTGATAAGGATGCCTTTACCGGGATCAATTGGGTGTGGCAATCCTATTTTTTTATTTTTATGGCCCTGCTGATGATGGTGGTAAGGGATGTTGGCTATATGTACCGGCTGCGTGTACTTACAGATGGACAGATAAGCTGGCGACGAAGCTTTGATGTAATTATGCTCTGGGAGTTTGCCAGTGCAATTACCCCCTCCATTATCGGCGGATCGGCTATTGCCCTGTATATTGTGAACAAGGAGGGGGTGAGCATGGGGCGGACCACGGCCATAGTTCTTATTACGGCATTTCTTGATGAGCTGTTTTACATTATTATGGTGCCTTTGCTTATTATAATTGTGGGGTCACAGTATTTATTTACCACCGAGGGTGAATATGTGTTCCTCAACACCCGGTTCGGTACCCAGGGTATATTCATTATAGGTTATTTGTTTATCGTAGTGCTTACCACGATCATTATTTACGGTGTTTTTCTCAATCCCAGGGGCACCAAAATGATTTTACTTACCATTTTCCGGTTGCCTTTTTTGCGTAAATGGCGCCAGAAAGCCGCTGAAACCGGCAATGAGATCATTATTACTTCCCGGGAGATGAAAGGGAAGCCCTTTAGTTTCTGGATAAAAGCCTTTGCCGGGACCTTTTTCTCCTGGACCGGCCGCTTTATGGTGGTCAATTTTATGATCATGGCTTTTGTATCCGGTGCAGATCATTTTCTTATTTTTGCACGTCAGCTGGTAATGTGGGTTATTTTGCTCATCAGCCCTACGCCCGGAGGAAGTGGAGTTGCAGAGTTTGTATTCTCAGGGTTCCTGGGCGAGTTTATTCCAGCTGGCTTAACACCCGCGCTGGGTTTGATGTGGAGGCTTATCAGCTATTATCCCTACCTGTTTATTGGGGTAATTATTCTTCCGCACTGGCTGAGAAGGGTTTATGGAAAGAAAGGAAAAAAGAAAGCGATCGTTGATTATGCGGATAAAACGGATAACGAAATAAACCAGAAGCCTGTTTAATTCACCACAATAAAAACCCGGCACAATGGGAATGAGCATAGAGAATATTATTCTGGTTTTCATAACAGGTATTGTTTGCGGTATTATCAATACACTTGCAGGCAGTGGCTCACTCATCAGCCTTCCCATATTGATGTTCATTGGGTTGCCACCTCATGTGGCTAACGGAACCAATCGTATTGGCATCTTTATTCAGAATATTGTAAGCACCATCAATTTTGCAAGGCAGAAAGTCCTTGACTTTAGAATGGGAATAAAAGTGGCTGTGCCCAGTATCCTTGGATCAGTGGCAGGAGCGTTCGTAGTTCTTGAGCTTAACGAACGTGCCGTAGAGATCACTGTAGGTGTTGTACTGATTATCATGCTCATTCCCTTGTGGATGAAGCCCTCAAGGTGGTTGATGGGCGCTCGTCCTGAAGAAATAAACAGTTATCCCTTTTTGCAATTCATCATTTTCTTCTTTATAGGGGCATACGGAGGTTTTATCCAGGCTGGTGTGGGAATATTCCTTCTCAGTGCACTGGTGCTCAATGCCGGATATGACCTGGTAAGGGCCAATGCCCTTAAAGTTTTTATAAACCTGATCTTTACTCCCTTTGCCCTGGCTGTTTTTATTATAAAAGGACAGATAGATATTTCGGCCGGATTGGTTCTTGCAGCAGGAAATGGCATAGGGGCCTATTTTGCAAGCAAATACGCGGTAAGCTGGGGAAGTGCTTTTGTAAGATATATCCTGATCGCGGTGATAATTCTGGCGGGTACCAAATTGCTGTTTTTCCCCGATCTGTAGTCCCTATCTACTGGCTACGGGCATTGCGGAAAACAATATTAACAAATGCTCTCCAGAAATAATTCCAGTCAGTACGAATGGGATTTTTACGGTACTTTTCAAGGTAACGATGTTCGGAGGCAACAATTTCATCAAAACCTTTGGGCATATCGGCATAATAGGGAGGCACCAGCCCAGGTTTGTATTTACTGCGAAGGGCTACCAGCTCTTTGGGATACAAACTCAAATACTGCCGGCTTAATGGCCTTACTCCTACAAGCTTAAGCTCAAGCTTTAGAAAATTATATAACATTGGAAGTTCATCCGGCCAGAATCTTCGCATAAACTTTCCAGAAGTTGTGATCCTGAAGTCATTTCTGAACTTACCACCATTTTCAAGATTATTCTTATCAAAAATATACTGCTGGAGGTACTCTGAATAAGGATACATGGTTCTGAACTTGTATACCTTGATCTTTTTCCCGTTTTTACCGCTTCTTTCCATTCCAAAAACAGGGCCGTAAGAAGGAGAAGAATCGTATGCCGGAGGTTTGATTTTTCGGGCAACAAAGTAGTAGAGGTATCCGAATGTTTCTTCGTGAACAACCTCAAAGCCACAGGAATAAAGTCTTCCCAAAGTTTCTGCCCGGCTGATGATGCGATTGCGGCCCCCGGTAAGAGCAAAATAGGCCTGTTTGGTTACTGGTAGCTTGGGGAATACCCTTTTGAAAATGTAATCGCCAAGAACATATAGCCGATTGATTACAAATGGAAACTTATTCAGAAGTCTTTTGTGCCGCAGCTCAAGGGTTTCGGCGCAACCAATAAACATGGTTCCGTATGAAATGTTTTCGTTAATGGCTTCAAAAAATTTGTTGATCCTCCGGAGATCGTTGATGCGCTTTAAGTTGACAACGGAGGAGATGCTTTTCCGTTCAAATTTTTCGATATTGAATACGGTTGAAGTACTGAATACCTGGGTATGCGGATCGTTAATATCCACAAATTTTGATATAAGTCTGAGTGCCCCTTCACCTGCCTCTGTTCTGACTTTTTGCTCAATGTGAGTCAGGTTTTCATCACCATTGAGTTGATAAGTCTGTTGGAGGTTTTCTTTTAAAAGTATTTTTTTCGTCATATTAATAACTTTACCCATTCCCTTTTTTTTATTTTCATATCATCGGCCTTATTAGTATGCTTTTTCGTCTGGTTAATCTGTAATCGTATGTTGTTGATCCTGCTACTGTTACTTCTTTTTTTCCTGTTTGTGTTCCTAGTATTCGCATAACGTTATCTGGTGGTATTATTGATGTGCATGATACTGTTGTGTATGTTCCAGGTGTGTTTGATACGTTAAATCTGTGTATGTTGTATCCTGTTCTGTCATCTGTGTCTGTTGTTAGTCTTGCTCCTTGTGGTATCATGCAATTGTTTTCTTCTACTATGAATTCTCTTGGCACTCTTATCTCAAAGGTTTCTATGTTTAGTATTTCTCCTCTCATTCCATATTCTGGTCTAGAATCTATTGTTAGTCCTAGTGGTATTATGTTGTCTTGTTCTGTTGATAGTGTTATTGGCATTTCCATTGCATCGTGCATTCCTAGTGCTACTGGTCCGCTTGTGTATATTGCTCTTATTCTTGGTTGTATGTTGTATTTTTCTAGTACTTTTTCTTTGCTTAGCATTTGTGATAATAAGTAGTCTCTATCCATGAATGTTAGTGTTACGTATGACCAAGTTTCGAAGTTGAAGTCTAGTTCAAAGATTACGTCGTATCTTCCTTGTGATAATTCTCCTTCTTGGAATGAGCAACTCACTACTCTGTAATCATCTCTGTATATGTTTAGTATTTCTGGCGGATTAAGTGTTCCTTCTATTCTTCTTGATTGGTTTCTTGGGTCTATTATGTAGCATCTTGGTATTAGGTTCACGTCATCTAGGAAGCTTCTTGTTTCTATTGTTGCAAGTAAGTCTACTCTTTGACCTTCGTAGTATGTTCCTATTGCTTCAAATCGAGGTATGAATACTCCTACTCTTTCCCTGTTTTGTTCTACGTGCCCTACGTAGTATGCTCCTATTGTTTCGTTTACTAAATCATCATATCTGTCTCCTACCCCTCTAATTAATTCTCCTATTGCTCTAAATGGTGCTGTTACTATTCTTGTAGCCCCTCTTATTGCATCTTCTGCTTGAAATCCTGAATCGTATATTCCAAGAACGTCTGATCCTTCTCTTGCCATTGAACCTACTGATGCTACAAATAATACAAATAATAAGAACGCAAGTCCTGCTAAGTATAGTTTAAGGTAAAATGATGGTTGAATAAATAATAGTATAAATTTTTGAAGAGGAGTGTCTCCTGCTAATGTGTAATCTAAGTCTCTTGATGATAATAGAAATATTGCATATATTGGTACTAGTAATGCGTATCCTGCAATTGTTTGCATTGTGTCTGGTGATGCTCCAAATAATCTT
>SLIL01000287.1 GCA_007135645.1 Bacteroidales bacterium | reverse complement strand
CCCTTGTAGGGGAATAAAGGGGGTATTTTGATACCCACCCAAAAATCACGAAGTGATTTTAAAAACTGCGTCCCTGCGTCTCTGCGAGCAAAAGAAACAGTATAAAGTTAGTGGTCAGACGAGCTTAAAGTCGTCGGACCACGTGCCTGGGGCAAAAAAAAACCGTGCAAGAGTCTCGCGACTGTTGCACGGTGTTGGCTCACCAAAACCAAAATCACAAATTAGAAAACTTGTACTTTTTTCGTAAATGTTTCATTTCCAAAAAACACTACGGTATATATTCCCTGTGGTAATTGGGGAAGGCTTACATTGCTCACCTGGCCGCCATTGGCAACAGACCTGTAAACGGGTCTGCCCTGCATATCGATCACTTGAAATTCCATTGCCATTTCTCCACCCATGAGGATGTTGAAATTGCCATTGCTGGGGTTGGGGTAGATCCTTATATCGTTGCCGGAAACAGCTTCGGTATATACGCTGATCACCTGGCTGTATTCAAAATCGCCATTAAAGTCGGTTTGCTTAAGACGGTAGTAAGCTACGCCGCTGAGTGGCTGCTCGTCGGCCAGTTTATAATGGTGCGACTGGCTGGTGGTACCTGCACCTGCCACGGTAGCCAATGGCTCAAAGTCAATACCGTTGGCACTTCTCTCTATGGTAAAGAAGTCGTTGTTGATCTCTGCAAGGGTAACCCAGCTGAGTTCCACAAGATCGTCAACCTGCCTGCCTTCGAAGGAAAGCAGAACAATGGGAAGCGGATTATCGGTACTACCCGCGGTCCAGGTGCTGAATGCATCCACGTTGTGCGCGGTTAAAACCTGATTAAAAGGATCCAGTTCCGATGGTACCCATATCCATTCGTTATCCCCGGTTTTTCTTTTAAAGAGCGAAAAGTTATCATTTTCGCCATACACGTTCAGTTCGCTGATAAAATAGTGAAATACCAGGGTTGCATCCAGGTCCTGATTGTTGGCCGGTTCAATATGAAACCACCGGTGGATACTTTTGGAATCATCGCCTCCGTTGAGCTCGCTGTGCCCTCTTTCTATAAGGGTCATTCCGAAGTTCTCATTGCTGCTGATCTCCAGTCCCATACCTCCTATCTCGCCCTGGGGCTTGTCCAGATACCTTTGGGTGCGTATCACCCCGCTCGATCCGTATACCCTTGAAGAGAAATTATCATTTTCTGTTTCCTGCAATAAAGCCTTTTCGCCCAGGTTTATTTCAAAGCCCCTGAGATCAAGCAGCCCCTGCCCCATTTTAAGCAAACCATTTACCCATATACTTCCTGCAAGCTGCACATTGTTAACATTATTGATCACCAGGTTCTCAAAAACCATTGCAGGGATGCTTTGCAGGTTATCACCTTCCATTACCAGGTATCCTTCCCCACGAACCAAAGCATTACCTATGGACTCGTCACTACCTGCCAATGAGCCTGTAATAGTCAGGGCTGATTCTTCACCAAGGAGCACCAGTTGAGCATTATCTTGAATTACCAGATCATTGACAGATACATCATCCATTATTACCGGGTAATATTCAGTTCCTGCTGCAATTACAGCCTTGTCTGCTGCTCCGGGTACCCCTTCGGGCGACCAGTTAGCTGCATTGGTCCAAAGGGAGTCTGATGCACCTGTCCATTGCCTGAGCACCTTTAATGATTCTGCTTCAGACTGGAAAATGGGAAAACCCAGATTCATTTCAGTATGAAGTGTCCACATGGTGTTAAAGTTCCAGCCCATATAGCTGCCCTGGGTTTGCATCTGCGAAGTAGTAAGTCCTGATGCACCCAGCGAATTCAGCTCCTGGTCGGTATTTAAATCGGTATTCCAGTAAGAGTTGACTACCATTCCCTGGTTGCGTCCCACCCCAATATAACCTGTAAAACCACCTTTGTGCGAAGCTTCATGGGCATGAATGGCTACAGCTGAATAGGAATTGATAACAATACCTCTGAATGCGATGCAGCCGGTAAGTCCGCCAATGTAAGATGCATCCTGATCGTCAGCAATCACATCGCCAAGGGCAAAGCTGTTGGAGATCATCCCTTTCTGATTGCACCCGACCAAACCACCGAATTGTGTTTTTCCCTGCGAATATTCTGAACGGAGAAAGACACTCACATTGGCACTGCAGTTGAATATGACCGGACGGTATCCTTCGGCAGCCAGTGAAGTGGCCATAAAACTGTTGTTGGTGCCCACCAGGCCACCTACGGCAGCATCGCCCCTCACATAACCCAGCTCAACAGAACAATTTTCGATACGGGTATTCTGATTCCCGGTTACACGCCCCACGAGAGCTCCTGTGGCAGTGCCACCAATCACGGTTACACTTTTCAGATGTACATTTATAATGGTAGTGGCACCGTCACCGGTCTGGCCAATATGTCCGAAAAGCCCAACATTCATATTCCCGGGCTGCACAATGGTAAGATTGGAAATAATGAAGCCGTTGCCGTTATAATGACCGGTAAAGTTGTTGTTCATCTGGTTATTATGGCGGTTTCCACCAATGGGAACCCAGTAATTGCCCATATTATAGGGAGCTACATTGAGGTTGATGTCTGCAATTTGCAAAAAGTATTTATCGGGATGATTTCTTACTTCATTAAGATGATGAGCCGTGGCCACCAGGTAAGGATCTGTTTGGGTTCCGCTTCCTCCTGCAAAACCACCGGCCCTGAGCAAGATACTGCTCAGAAGTAAGGTCAGGGTGATGAGTAGTTGTTTTTTCATGACTTTGTGAATTTGTGGTGAAAGCTTCCGGATCTATTGATCACAATACAAAATTGCCTTAATAAAAAGCTGAAAACAACCGTGCTAACCCTCTATAAATCAAAGAAAATTCAGGTGAAATTACCTGTGAAAAAACAGATAAATCCCTTCGGGCAAAAAGAAGTATTGAGTCGGCAGTACCAGTAAAATCAACACAATCAGGACACCTTAAAATCTTTATAAGTACCAGCAAGAACACATGTTTCTAAAACAAATACATCGTTTTAAAAATAAATATTTCCATAACTTTGCCCCTTACACAATCATAAAAACCGATTTTTTAAGTTTAAACACAAAGAGAGTTTTCCTTGTTATAAGAGATTGTTATGATAAACCGCCATAAATCAATAATTATGAATGCAAGAAAAATATTCATCAGCAGTTTGATCAGTTTTCTGTTCCTGAGTTGTGTGGTAGCCAAAAAGGGTTACCAGATTGATGTTACCGTGCAGGGAATCAGTGATACCACTGCCTTGCTGGCTTATCACTTTGGAAACAGGCAATATATTCAGGATACGGTAGATGTGGATCAGCATGGACAGTTCACCTTTAAGGGAGATGAACCCCTTGATCGTGGTATGTATATGGTTGTTTTGCCGGGACAGGTATATTTTGAGATCCTGGTGGATGATAATCAGCATTTTGGCATCCAAACTGAGATGGATAATTTTGTCAATACCATGCAGTTTACCAACTCCCCTGACAATGAAGCATTTTATGGGTATATGCGCTTTATAAGACAGCAGGGCGAAACCACCAATCCTCTGCGGGCCGAGCTGCAGGATGAAACCACTACTGAGCAGCGCCGGGAAGAAATAAGGGCCGAACTGGCCGTGGTAGATGAACGGGTTAAAGATGAACAAAACCGCATCATCGAACAGTTTCCCGATGGACTGTTTGCAAAAATACTGCTGGCACAACAGGATCCCCCCATGCCCGATGCCCCTCTGAAAGAAGACGGTACACCCGACAATGAAGCACTTTATCGGATTTACCTAAACAATTTCTGGAAAAACATCGACTTTGCCGATGACCGCCTGCTTCGCACACCCATTTTTCACGCCAAGCTCAACCAGTACTTCACACGGGTGGTAATGCAGATCCCCGACAGCATCATTGCCGAAGCCGACCGCCTGGTGGAAAAATCCAGGGCACATCCCGAAGTATTCAAATACACTGTCTTCTTTATCACCAATACCTTTGAGCGTTCGCAGATCATGGGCATGGATGCTGTTTTTGTGCACATGGTAGAACGTTACTATATGAGCGGTGAGGCCGACTGGGTCACCCCCGAGCAGCTGGAGAGAATAGCCGAAAGAGCTATGGCTCTGAAACCTCTGCTGCTGGGTAAAATTGCCCCGGACATCACCATGTTTACCCCCGAAAGGAGGCCATTGAGCCTGCACGATGTAGATGCCCGGTTTACCGTATTGTATTTCTGGGATTCAGAATGCGGCCACTGCAAAAGGCAAACCCCCAAACTTAAGGCGATGTACGAAAGGCTTAACCCACAGGGGGTGGAAATATTTGCTGCCAATACCGAAGCCGACCGAAGCAAATGGATCAGCTACATAGAAAGCAACAACCTCAGCTGGATCCATGTGAATGACCCGGCCAACCAATCGGGCTTTCGCGATAAATACGACATCTGGGCCACCCCCCTTATTTTTCTTTTAGACCAGGACAAACGCATCATTGCCAAACGAATCACGGTAGAGCAAACCGAAGAGATCATCAACCGGGAGATGCAGCGGTAATCAAATCAATTGTCAGGTTTTTCCATTTTTTACCCTGTCTAAAGGGTAAAATTGTTATTTTTGAAACATATAAAAATGGGAAAACTATGAAGCTCGATTTCCTAAGAATATCCTTATTGTTCATTCTGGCAATTTTTGCATCAGAATGTTTAACAGCGCAAACCGGGGCCTTATTCAGTCCTTACAGGGGGAGGGATATTGCCACCATTACCCTTGGAGATACCATTTCTTTTGATGGCGAATTTCAGGTTCCCCGCACCTGGCCAGCCGAAATACGCATCAGGCGGCCAGGTCAGGGAACTTTTAAAACCTATAAGGCAGGAGAAGCCACTGCCCTGGTGTTAAACGACAGAACTCATTTCAGGGCGTTACCGGTTGAGATGAAAAACGGTGATTCGCAGATTCTTTTCGTGGAAGTACTTTTACGTGGCAAGGTATTTTTTTTTGAACTCCCAAAGGGCAAATACCCCTTTATGGTCTTTGACGGGGAATACACGCATCTTTCCCGCAGCAACTATCGCGATATCATAGAAGAGTTTGCCGAATCTTGCCCTGCAAACTGGTGCTCCTGGCAACGGACAGCTTTTACCCGCCGATCATTGCGTTTCTTCTTTGACCGCCACAACCGGGGGAATCTCAACACCCGCATCCCAATGATGAATGCAGGGGTTGGACTGCAATACAATATCATGCTTATGAAAATTCCTGGAAACAATCAAACGCCGTTCAAATTTGATGGTTACAATCTAACTATCTCCTGGTTTTCTCCCACCATGTTTATGCATATTCCATTTTACAATAACAACAACCTGGGGCTGGATTTTCAGGTTTCCCGCCATGCTTTCGTTGCCACCAACACCGAGCAATCTGCTGATAACACAGATTACATTATGGATTCGTGGCTCGACTTTGCATGGTACCAGGGAGGGGCAGCCTTACGATATACTTTCACCTGGAATCATTTT
>SLIL01000075.1 GCA_007135645.1 Bacteroidales bacterium | reverse complement strand
TATGACTACCACAATTAAAAACTAAGATATGTAATACTATAGAATAAATATGTGGCAAACAATAAAATCCCTGTAATCTTTAACGCCATCCGGGATTATTTGTATTTTTTGCAAATGATATGAAGAATTTTTGTACTTTTCGCAAAAATTTGAACACCAGGAAAACGCCAATCACAAAAAAAATATCCGGATTACATATTTATAATGGAGCCTATTACTTAAAAATTCAATTTTAATGAAAAACGCTAAAGCAAATATCATTCAATCGGAATTTTTGAAAAGTATTGAAGACATTATTCCGGCAAGTACATCATTGGTGGTAGAATTGTCGGAAGTTTTGAATATCAGTATGGACAGTGCATATCGGCGTATCCGCGGAGAAACCATGCTTAGCATTGATGAAATAGGATTGTTATGTGAACATTTTAATATCTCTTTCGATGCGTTTACACGTTCAAGGACAGGCACTGTAACATTCTCTTACCTTCCGCTTGAGCCATTGGCTGAGAATTTCAATCTCTATCATCAGAACCTGCTCAATGAGATCTCGGTTATATCAGCCGCTAAAGAGAAAAGTCTTATTTATGCATGCCAGGACCTTCCCCTTTTTCATCATTACCGTTTTACCGATCTGGCAAATTTTAAGGTATTCTACTGGAAACGTTCCATCATGAATGTTCCTGAGCTGGCCAACAAAAAATTTGGTGCCGAAACGCAGTTTCCTGATCTAATTGAAAAAGGGCAGGCCATTGTTAAAGCTTATTCTGAGGTGCCTTCTTCCGAAATCTGGACCGACAGCACTATTCAAAGTACCTTAAAACAGATCCGTTTTTACTGGGAGTCTGATGTTTTTGAAACCCGGGAGGATGCACTGAGGGTTTGCCAGGCATTGCGAAACGAGCTGGAGAGCATTCAATTGCAGGCCGAATATGGCACAAAAATCATTGACAAAAACATTCTTGAAGATAAAGAGCGTAAAAAAGAGGATAAGGAAAAGGTTGACCCCGACACCAACTATAAACTTTATATCAGTGAAATCGAACTAACCAATAACTGCGTGCTGGTAAACATTGGAAATATTCAATCCGTTTACCTGGGTCATTTTTCCTTTAGCACCATGTCTACCCGAAATGAAATATATTGCAAGAAAACGGAGAGTTGGCTTAATAATTTAATACGTAAGTCTACCCTTATCAGTGGAGTTGCAGAAAAGCAACGATACCAGTTTTTTAAAATAGCTTACGAAAAAATTGATCAACTGGTTAATCACATCGAAAAAGAATAAAAAATTAAAGGGGCCTGGTTTTGAAAACTAAGCCCCTTTTATTTCAAATTTGAGAAAAGTTCTTCTGTTATCTTTTCAAAAAGTCTCTCAAAACATAATGAAGAATTCCACCGTGCTCATAATATTTTACTTCTATGAGCGAATCGATCCGAGCAATCACTTTAAACTGAATGGTCTTACTATCCTTAGAACGTGCTTCAACCTCCAAAACCTTTTGTGGAGTTAATCCCTGCGCTATTCCAGTGATTGTGAAATTTTCAGTGCCCGTTAAGCCCAGTGTGGCGGCATTTTCACCCTTCATATATTGAAGTGGTAATACCCCCATCCCAATAAGATTACTGCGGTGAATGCGCTCATAACTTTCAGCAATTACAGCTTTTATTCCCAGCAGGTTGGTTCCTTTTGCTGCCCAGTCGCGGCTCGATCCACTGCCATACTCCTTTCCAGCCAGCACTATAAGAGGTGTGTTTTCAGATTTGTATTTCTGTGCAGCTTCGTAAACTGTTGTGTGTTCGCCTGAAGGAATATGGGTAGTGTATCCTCCTTCACGTTGGGCCAGTTTATTTTTAATCCTGACATTGGCAAAAGTGCCCCGCACCATTACTTCATCATTTCCTCTTCGTGACCCATAGGAATTAAAGGACTTTTGCTCAACTCCCTTATTCAGAAGATATTGCCCGGCGGGAGAGTGAGGGCCGAAGGCCCCAGCGGGCGAAATGTGATCTGTGGTAATGCTATCGCCCAATACCAGCAAGGGATAAGCATTGGTAATATCGGCCGGCTGGGAAGGTTCATCAGAAATACCCATGAAGAATGGAGCTTCTTTAATGTAAGTTGACTTTTCGTCCCACTGATAGATCTGTTCCTCTGGTATCTGCATCTTTTGCCAGATCTCATTTCCGTCGAATATTTCGCTGTAATTCTTTTCGAAATCATCTCTGGTAAGCACCTTGCTCATTGTATCCTGTATTTCATCATGGCTAGGCCAGATATCTTTCAGGTAAACCGGGTTGAGGTTGGGATCATAGGCCAGGGGTTCATTGACAAGGTCTACATCTACCCTTCCTGCAAGAGCATATGCTACCACCAGAATGGGAGACATAAGAAAATTCATGCGCACCTGTGGATGTACCCTTGCTTCAAAATTGCGGTTGCCAGACAATACAGAGGCCACCACCAGCTCATTGTTATCTACCGCTTCGGCAATGTGCGGAGGAAGGGGGCCTGAGTTGCCAATACAGCTGGTACAACCATACCCTACCGTATGAAACTTCAGTGCTTCCAGATCTTCTTGTAAGCCTGATTTTGTAAGATAATCGGTAACGACTTTAGACCCCGGGGCAAGTGAAGTTTTCACCCAGGGTTTAACATCCAGCCCCAGTTGCCTGGCTTTGCGTGCCAGAATCCCGGCACCAATCATTACCGATGGGTTTGAGGTATTGGTACAGGATGTAATTGCTGCAATCACAATGGAGCCGTCGCTTAGCCTGAAACGTTCGTTTTTTACTTTAATTTCTACAGTTCTCAACCCCGGGTCACCTGACTGGGTTTCAACTGCCAGCTCCTGGGGTGCCTGGACTTTGTCATGTTTTACCCCGGTGCCGCCACCTTCTCCAAGCCAGCGGTCCACTTCCCTCCTTCCGGGTTCAATATATTCGCGCTTAAAATCCGAGGCGAGCAAAGTTTTAAAGGTCTCTTTTGCCTCCCGAAGAAGGATTTTGTCTTGTGGGCGCTTGGGACCTGCAATGGTAGGTTCAACGGTGCTGAGATCAAGCTCAAGCACATGAGAGTAAGTGATTTGCTCATTACCGGTTCGCCACAGCATATTTGCCTTGCAGTAATCTTCAACCAGCTTAACCTGCTCATCAGGGCGATTGCTTTTGCGCATATAATCCAATGTACGATCATCAATGGGGAAATAGGTGACCGTACACCCAAACTCAGGCGACATATTGGAAATGGTTGCCCTGTCAGGAACGGTAAGCCCATCGAGACCATCCCCGAAAACTTCCACGAATTTCCCCACAACACCATGCGAGCGAAGCAGTTGCGTAATGGTTAATACCATATCTGTAGCGGTTGTTCCCAGAGGAAGTTTGCCTGTTAATTTGAGTCCGATCACTTCAGGCATAATAAAATAAATAGGCTGGCCCAGTAAGGCTGCCTCTGCTTCAATACCTCCAACACCCCAGCCCACTACTCCAATACCATTTACCATGGGTGTGTGGCTGTCGGTACCCACCAGTGTATCAGGAAGTGCCACTCCGTCTCTTATGGTTACTCCCTGTGCCAGGTATTCAAGGTTCACCTGGTGGCAGATACCCATTCCGGGGGGAACTACAGAGAAATTGTCAAATGCTTTCTGCGCCCATTTGAGAAACTGGTAGCGTTCATGATTTCGCTCATATTCCACTTCCACATTGCGCAGGTAAGAATATTGTGTGCCAAAATAATCTACCTGTACCGAGTGGTCTATAACCAGATCAACAGGCACCAGTGGATTAATCGCTTTGGCATCCTTGCCTTTCCTGGCAATTTCAGCCCTGAGTGAGGCAATGTCTACTACAGCCGGGACACCGGTAAAGTCCTGCATTAAAACCCGGGCTGGCTTAAAGGGAATGTCTTTATCGGATGGTTCGGGTTTCCAGTCAAGCAAAGTTTGAATATTCTCTTCAGTAATGGCAAAGGCATCAAAGTTTCTCAGGGCATTCTCCAGCAATATTCTGATGGAGAATGGCAAATGAGATACTTTTTTTCCAGATTTTTCCAGTTTTGCCAGACTAAAAAAATCAAATTCACCTTTCTGGGTTTTTAATCGGTCTTTTATTTCCAATGGTAAGTCTTTCATTGTTGATCAGGGTTATTTATTAGTTTTTAATTAAATCTTAAGCTTTGTCATTTCAGATGTTTGGCTTGATCTTACCTTCTGCCACATCTTTATACCACTGCAAAGGATAGGAAGTAGGCCTTTCAATGGGCAGCCCAAACACTCTGTCAAACAACAGGGAAGAGAGCACACCCAAAGCCCTTGAAACGCCAAACATTACGGTGTAAAACTGATGTTCCTTGATTCCATAATACCGGAGCAAAGCACCACTGTAGGCGTCCACATTGGGCCAAGGATTCTTTACTTTTCCGGTTGCTTCGAGCAATGGTGGAACCACTTTGTAAAGCTTATTCACAATATTCACCAGGTTGTCACTTTTAATAAATTTTTCTGCAAACTCCTTTTGTGCATCATACCTTGGGTCTGTAATTCTCAGCACGGCATGCCCAAAGCCAGGGATCACCCCACCTTCGTCAAGAAACTTCTTGCAGTACTTTTTAATTCGTTCTTCCGGGGGATCTTCATTGTTGAGATCGCGCATCATATCAAATATCCAGTTGAGAACATTCTGATTGGCAAACCCATGCAGCGGCCCTGCCAGTCCAAGCATTCCTGCGGCGTAAGAGTAATAGGGGTTGCTTAATGTTGAGCCCACCAGGTGTGTTGCATGTGCCGAAACATTGCCGCCTTCATGATCAGCATGAATGCTCATGTAAAGCCTAAGCAACCTTTTGTGAGGTGGGGCGGAAAAACCCATCATATGGGCCATATTACCTGCCCAGTCAAGTCTGGGATCAGGGTCAATATGGTCGCCTTTATGGAATGACCTGCGATATATGTATGCTGCTATTCGAGGCAATCGGGCAATGAGGTTCATTACATCCTCATAAGTAGTATCCCAGTAAAACTTTTTTTGCACTCCAGCCTGCATAGCATTCAGGAAGTAGGAATCTGATGCCATGGCCGTAATTGCAGCTACATACTGTGCCATAGGTCTTGATGATTTTGGCATAGCATCGATCACATCAAAAACATGCTGAGGTACACTGGCCCTGCTGGCCCAGTCCTTGCTGATGTTGCTGATATCGTCCAGTTCCGGCACCTCACCGATAAGCATCAGGTAAAATAATCCTTCAGGCAATGGTTCGCCATGCTCGCAGAGCCTTGGAATGGTTCTTCTTAATTCAGAAAGGGCAATACCCCTGAAACGGATCCCCTCATTGGGATCGAGTTTGGAGGTTTCGGTCAGCAAACTGGGAATCCCCTTCATTCCTGATAATACATGGCCAATGGTAACTTTCCCCACTACCACATCTGAATGGTCTTTTCTTAATTTTTGGTATTCATCATACTTTTTGAGTGCTGATTCATAAAACCTGTGCTTAATGTATTCCATGTTGTGTTTTTTATTGGATTATTATCTGGTTTTTTTCTGATTAATTGGGGTTAAGCTTATTCTTCAAATTATCATCAATTGCCTGAAGAAATTCTTCAGTAGTAAGGTAATGGTGATTCTGCATCTGATCGCCATGGATAAGCAATGCCAGATCTTTGGTCATTTTTCCCTCTTCAACGGTTTCTATGCAAACCTGTTCAAGGGTATTTGCGAAACGAACCAGATCATAGTTTTCATCTAACTTGCCCCTGAATTCCAGGCCTCTTGTCCAGGCAAAAATGCTGGCAATGGGATTGGTAGAAGTTGGCTTTCCTTGCTGATGCTGCCTGTAGTGTCTTGTAACAGTTCCGTGGGCGGCTTCAGCTTCCATGGTTTTTCCATCGGGAGTTACAAGGGTTGAGGTCATTAATCCAAGAGATCCAAACCCCTGGGCCACGGTATCACTCTGTACATCACCATCATAGTTTTTGCAGGCCCACACAAAACCACCTTCCCACTTGAGTGCTGCAGCCACCATGTCGTCTATTAGGCGATGCTCATAGGTAATACCTGCTTCTTTGAATTTTTCGCTGTATTCATTATCAAAGATTTCCTGGAAAATATCTTTAAAACGGCCATCGTACTTCTTCAGGATGGTGTTTTTTGTAGAAAGATAAAGGGGCCACTTCTTCATTAGCGCCTGGTTCATACATGAACGCGCAAAACCCGCGATGGATTCATCCGTATTGTACATGGCCAGCGCCACCCCATCATCCTCAAAATGATATACTTCATGTTTAACAGGCTCTGAACCGTCATCGGGGGTAAATGTAATGGTGAGTTTTCCGGGGCCTTTAGCCAGGAAATCCGTTGCACGGTATTGATCTCCAAAGGCGTGACGGCCTATGCAAATGGGTTTTGTCCAACCTGGAACCAGCCTGGGCACATTAGAAATTAGGATAGGCTCGCGAAAAACCGTACCTCCCAATATGTTCCGAATGGTTCCATTGGGGGATCTCCACATTTGCTTCAGGCTAAATTCTTCCACCCTTGCTTCATCGGGGGTTATGGTTGCACATTTAATTCCTACTCCGTATTTTTTTATGGCATTTGCTGCATCTATGGTTACCTGGTCGTTGGTTTCATCACGGTACTCAATGCCGAGATCAAAGTATTTAATGTCCACTTCCAGGTAAGGCAAGATAAGTTTCTCTTTAATAAACTTCCATATCACACGGGTCATTTCGTCTCCATCCAGCTCAACAACGGGATTTTGTACAACAATTTTCTTCATTTTCTTAATAGGATTAATTGGGTTTTCTGGTTCAAAAGTACGATTGTTTTGTTCTTAAATACATAAATCACAAATCTAACAACATTTTAGTTATAAAGTTTGCATAAGTAGGCCATAGTAAGAAAGATTTTGGTGAATAAATTGCAAAAAAACAGGTCGAATAGAGTTGGAAAAACAGGAAAAACAAAATTAAACAAATGATTTACTTTAAACTAACATGATAAGCAATATAGTATGATATTAAGACTTATTAAAGCCAGACATCACAAATGATTCTTTTTCAAAACACTGAATAAAAAATAATGAGCAGGAATACTTATCATTTTGTAAATTTGTCAAACAGAAAACTCTAAATCCATGAAAAGATGAAGCGACTGCAAAAAAATCGTAACAGGATGATATTTGGAGTTTGTGGTGCACTTGGTGAATACTTTGGCATTGATCCTACCATTTTCCGCATTTTGTTTTTCATAAGTATAATATTTTATGGCACAGGACTTTTGCTATATCTTATTCTGGCCATTGTAATCCCGGCGGAAAATTATGGTAATTGAATTTTTGCTTATTTCCGGGGGAATTTTATTGCTTTTGATTGGCTTGCTTGGTGCGTTTATTCCTGTATTGCCAGGACCACCATTTAGTTTTGCCGGATTGCTGTTGTTTTACTTTTCAAAAAGTGCAGCCATACTTCCCCAAACCCTTCTTGTTTTTGGCATTTTAACCATATTGATCACTCTTCTGGACTATTTATTGCCCATATGGGGTACAAAAGCAGGTAAAGGAAGTAAACACGGAGTGCTGGGAGCAGCCCTTGGACTTATAATCGGCATTTTCTTTTTCCCACCCTGGGGAATAATTCCCGGCCCGGTTCTGGGGGCATGGCTTGCCGAGCGGGTTAACGGCAAAAAAAACAAAGAAGCCCTGCAGTCTGCTCTGGGCAGTTTTGTGGGGTTGGTGCTCGGAACCGTATTTAAGTTTGTGGTTTCCATTGCTATGATCTGGTATGCTGTGGCGGGAGTAATTTCCGTTTCCTTTTGAAAAGATTGGTTATATTTGCACTGATATAAATACCTGCATTTTTAAATTTAAAACATGTCACAACCTTTTACCAAAGCAATATCTCTCAGATACGATGAATTATCGGGCCAGGAATGTTGTCTTTCTTGTGGCGGGGCTATAAACTTTGCCGATATTAAACCCGGATTTCGATGCGCCGATCTTGGTTCAGGAAAAGGGTTTGACGTTTTGAAAATGGCGACCCTTGCAGGAAGCGATGGTTTTGCCTGGGGCATTGATGTTTCGGAAGCCATGATGGAAACCGCAAGAGAAAATGCCAGGAAGTTGAATCTTTACAATACTGCTTTCGTAAAAAGTGAGCTTGAAAATATTGACCTGCCTGATGAAAGCCTCGATCTGGTACTCTCCAATTGCACCATTAACCATAGTCTGGATCAATCAAAGGTATGGAAGGAGATCTTCAGGATCCTTAAACCGGGAGGTACATTTGTTGTAAGTGATATTTTTTCCTTGGCCGAGGTTCCTGAAGAATTCAGAAACAGCCCTGATTCCGTGGCAGAATGCTGGGCCGGAGCAGTTACCAAAGATCAGTATTTTAAAAATATAAATGATTCAGGATTCAGAAAGATCGAATTAATAGAAGAGTCAAAGCCATATATAAAAGGTAAAGTGAACGTTTGCAGCTTCACAGTAAAAGGGGTTAAAGACATTTAAGAATTGATTCTGTACACTATTTTATTTGTATATTGCACCAGTATTTAACAAACAATTTTTTTTACCATTATTAAATAGAACACGATGAAGACTTTACTGAAAAAAGCACCCAAGAACCAGCAGGAAGAAAAGAAACAGGCGCAATGTTGTGCCAAACTTTCCAAGAACCAGGTTGGTTGTCACGATTAAATCCATTTTTGAAGGATAGCAAAAATTATGACCCTCAGACCATCCAGGCACAATATTATTTCAGAAATCTCTGAGAACAAGGAGTACCTGGTAGTCAACCTACTATCCGGGAATGCTGATTTTTTCAGCCTGGCTGAAAAAAATCTGCTTACAGCTTCAGAATCCTCCGGATCTTATCCTGCAGAGTTTATAAAAAAAGGTTACGTTTCGGATCCTGTTGAAGAAGATCTGAAATTCCGGTTAAAATACATTGAGTTTCTGGAGGAAAGGGATAGTGAAGAAATTCAGTTATTCTTTGTGCCCACATACAGCTGCAATTTTACCTGTTCCTATTGCTATCAGAGTGATTATCCCCCTGAAAAAGTGTCGTTATCAGAAAGTGTAACGGATGCTTTTTTCTCTTTTATCGAGGCCAATTTTAAAGAGAGAAAAAAATATATTACCCTTTTTGGCGGTGAACCCCTGCTTCCAGGAGAAAAATTCAGATATCAAATAGGTTACTTTACGCAAAAAGCCTTTAAAGCAGGTATTGACATTGCGGTGGTTACCAACGGGTATTCTTTGAATGAATACCTTGATCTGTTTGATCCTTCATTTACCCGTGAAATACAAATTACACTGGACGGTATCAGGGAAATACATGATAACCGCAGAACGCTGAAAAACGGTCGACCAACATTTGATACCATTGTGCAAAACATTGATTCCGTTTTAAAAAAAGGAATTCCAGTGAATCTGAGAATGGTGGTTGACAAAGAAAACATTGGTAACCTTCCGGAGCTGGCAACTTTTGCCATTGAAAAGGGATGGACAAACAACCCCTTGTTTAAGACCCAGATAGGCCGGAATTACGAACTCCATTACTGCCAGAACAGCCAGTCAAAACTTTTTGACAGGATCGGACTTTACAAACACCTTTATGAACTGATAAAGCAGCATCCGCATATTCTGGAATTTCACACACCAGCTTTTTCAGTAATGAAATTTCTTCTGGATAATGGCAGCCTTCCCAATGCTTTGTTTGATTCCTGCCCGGCATGCAAGAGTGAATGGGCGATGGACTTCACCGGTACCATTTATTCCTGCACAGCAACAGTGGGTAAACCGGGTGAAAAGTTAGGGAACTTTTTCCCTGAAGTATTTCTTAACATGGCCAGGATCAGTGAATGGCAAAAAAGGGATGTAATGCACATCGAAGAGTGCAAGAAATGCAATGTTCAGCTTGTATGTGGTGGTGGCTGTGGCTCTATTGCATCCAACCAGCATCAAAAAATCCTCTCACCTGATTGCAGGCCTGTAGATGAACTTATGGGACTGGGGGCAAAAGCTTACTTCAAATAATTTCTGCTAAACAAAGTCGTTCACCTGAAAACAGTTGACTGTTTTTAATACTTTTGCAGTGGCTTTAAAACCTTTTGTATCCAGAATACATTAAAATCATTCTCTATTTTGATTTTGTAATTACCAGGATGATATAAGAATTAATTACACTATGATCAGCAAAACATACCGGTGCATTATAAACATTGTTTTCTTCCTGGCAGGATTGATTTTAATCACCTCATGCCTCATGGAAGAAGTATGTGACGATATTAATGTGATGATCAGGATTGGTTTTTATGAAGATGATCCGGACAATGAAGATCCACTTTCAGTTACAATTGAAAGGCTCACCGTTTTCGGTCTGGGTGTTGATTCATTGGTTTACAACAATGCATTAAGCGTAGGACAAATTGAACTCCCTCTTGCCTCCCACCAGGATAGCTGTGCATTTGTTTTCAGATTTCCAGGAAATGAAAGAAATCTTGTCTATGATACAATTTGGTTTTATTATCTCAGAAGCCCAAAGCTGATAACTATGGAATGTGGATTTGTCACATTTTTCCAGCTTTTGGAAATTCAACATACTACAAATAATATAACAACAATTCTAACTGAAGATCCGGAAATAAACGATGAATTTAATGAGCATGTCAGAATTTTTCCTTAGACCTGTTTTCATCCTTATTATAGGGATGTGTCTGCATGCACCTGTCGTATCGCAGCAAGCACCGGGTCAGCAGGAAAACGAGGCAACACAAAAGACCGATACCATTGTCAGGTTTCCTGTTGAGCCATTTATACGCTTAGGAGTTGATGTTTCGGCAATTGGTCGGATTGTTGCTGAACCTGAGGTGCGACAACTGGAGTTTTCTCTTGACTCAGAAGTTTCATTTAATTGGTTTGCTGTTTTGGAGGGTGGGGTTCTGGAGGTAGCAACCGAACAGGAAACCTTCAGTTATACCTCTTCCGGTTATTTTTTCAGGGCTGGCTTCGACTATAACCTGTTGGGGCGCCCCACTCCGGTCCAAAATGATCTGGTGTTACTGGGCCTCAGATACGGTTTCAGCAACCTGAATCATGAGGCACCATTTTTTACCGTATCCAACCCTTATTGGGGAGACCATTCCGGCAGCATGGAACCAAGCAGCCATTCATTGCACTGGCTGGAATTCAGCGGAGGAGTTAAAACCGAGATCTTCCGAAATTTATATCTGGGATGGTATTTAAAAACCCGTGTAAAGCTTTCTGAAACCAAAGACCCGGACCTTGAGCCTTACTACATCGGAGGATTTGGTCATGGAACCAGAAGAGCCCCGGTAATGATCCACTATTCTATCCTCTATAGATTTAATTTCAGATAAAGTCAACCATTTCCGGGGAAAATAAGCTTCAATTGAAATTGTTGAAAATAAGTTTTTGAAATATTTTATGATAATTCAATCAATCGCTATGATTAAATCAGTAAATAATTAATACAACTTTTTTTCTTGGAACTTAGCTGCAAATCAGGCATTATAACGGGTTTTTTTATGTAAAAAAGTAGTTTATCTTTGTAGCATTGGCAAGAGGTTTTTGTTTTGGTAACCATTGAAACAGATCTGAAGTCAATAGTACTGCAGTTCCAATAAAAACATGAAAGTAACACGTATTAATCATTAGGCCAAAGCGTTAGTAAACTATTTTCTAATGAAATTCAGTGAAGTTAAAGAATTGGTTTTCAGAAAACTAAAAAAAGAGCTAAAACCTACTTTATATTATCATAACTTTCAACATACTGTTGATGTATGCGAATCTGTAGACCGGCTTGCTGATATGGAAGGGGTAAATGGGGAGAATCTTATGTTGTTAAAAACTGCTGCACTTTTTCACGACACCGGTTTTATCTGGAGGTATGAAAATAATGAAGAGCTGGCGTGTAATTTTGCAAGAGAATTGCTGGTAGGTTTTGACTATAAGACCAATCAAATTGAGCATATTTGCCGGATGATCATGTCAACCCAGATCCCACAGGAACCGGAAGATAAACTTGCCATGATATTATGTGATGCGGATCTGGATTATATGGGACGTGGCGATTTTTTTATTACTGCTCTTAGATTGCACAGAGAATGGAGTGAAAACAGTAATATGAAAATTACTTTTAAAGACTGGTATCTCAAACAGCAAAGCTTTATTATTCAACATGCGTTTTTTACACACTCTGCCCGTAAATTGCGTGATGAAAAGAAAGCGCATAACCTAACCCAGGTAAAAGAATTACTGAATTTGCTTGATTCAACCGCCGGTAACCAAATGGGGTTGTAATGATAACGTGTTGGAGGATTATTTGATGAGAAGAGAGGAGCTGAGATTGAGGGGAAAATGTGCAGACAAAAGAACAACTTTTTGTATTAAGATTTTATAACGATCACATCACATCTTTAATTATTTATTAAAAGCTTTTTAAAGGCTTATTAAAGCTTTTGTAACTTTTTAATTCAAATTAACGTATCCCTGAAAAAACACCTGTTATGGAGATTGAAAACAATAATGTAATTCTTGTGGCGTATGATTTCACTGCCGTGGGAGATTTAGCCATCCAGAATGCCATAAACATGGCTAAAATCATCAATTACAAAGTATGTGTTCTGCACATTCTCAATAAAGTTTCTCTGAAAAATCTTCAAAAAAATAAGGAGACGGTTGAGTCGATCACCGATAAACTGGAGAAACTGACGGGGGAAATCAAAAAGGAGCATAAGATTGAAGCTGATTTTCTCATCAGAAAAGGCAGCATTTTTACATCTATTGCCGAAGTTTGCAAAGAAATTGGAACAAACCTTCTGGTATTTGGCACTCATGGAAAAAAAGGAATTCAGTTTCTGCTGGGAAGCTTTGCCATGAAATTGATCAAAAGCTGTCCGGTACCTGTAATGGTTGTGCAGAAGCCAGCAGTTAATGTAAGATTTTCAGATATTGTTTTTCCCCTTAATATTGAACCTGGTTCAAAACAAAAGGTTAAGTGGGCACTTGCGCTGCATAAACAGTTTAATGCTACCATTCATTTATTTATAGACTCCTACCCCGATGAGTTTATTCAAAATCGCTTAAGAGCCGATTTGAAACAGGTTAAAAAGATCCTGGATAAACATCAGATTAAACATACTGAGAATTTTTCTCCAACAAAAGGTAACTTCTCTGACAATTCAGTAGCATTTGCTAAAGAAACCAATGCTGATATGATCATGATCTCTACCGATCCCGACAAAATTACCTGGAGTCTTTTTGGATCTCATGACGAAAGAGCCATATATAACCAGGAAAGAATTCCTGTAATGTGTATCAATGCGCAAGACCTCAGGGTTATTATAGGAGGTTTGTAAAACCCCAATTCCATCAGATTTTTTACAAAAAGCCGGTTTTCAATCAACCGGCTTTTTGTAATTTTATGGCTTTGGTTCATACTTAGAAATTAAATAATGGAAAAGCAACAGATAAAAGAAAAGATCGAAAAACTAACCCGTGAACTCAATAAGCATAACTACAACTATTATGTGCTTGATGATCCCCTGATATCCGACTATGAATTTGACCTGCTTCTAAAGGAACTTGAAAGCCTGGAAAAGCAATATCCTGAGTTTGCCCTTCCCGAGTCCCCTACTCAGCGTGTTGGGGGTCAAATAACCAAAAAGTTTGAAAGCGTTGCCCATAAGTATCCTATGCTTTCACTGGGCAATACATACAGTAAAGAAGAGCTTGAAGATTTTGACAAAAGGATTAAAAAACTCGTAGGCACGGGTTTCTCCTACGTGTGCGAGCTGAAGTATGATGGGGTAGCCATTGGGCTCACCTATAACAATGGTAAGCTGGTAAGGGCGCTGACCCGTGGTGACGGGGTAACGGGTGATGATGTTACAACTAACGTAAAAACCATTGGCAGTGTACCCCTTGTGATTTATGATGATGACCTGCCACAGGAGTTTGAGGCACGCGGTGAGATCATCATGCCCCACAAGAGCTTTATGGAGCTAAACCAGCAAAAGCAAGATGCTGCAGAGCCCCTCTTTGCCAACCCACGCAATGCAGCATCAGGAAGCCTTAAACTTCAGGATTCTTCCCTGGTAGCAAAAAGAAACCTTGATTGTTTTATCCATGGAATACTGGGCGAAGATCTGCCATTGCAATCCCATTTTGAAAACATCCAGCAGGCCAGGAGCTGGGGGTTCAAGGTATCTGACTACACACGAAAATGTAAAGACATTGCCCAGGTGGTAGAGTTTATTGAGGAGATAGAAGCCATACGATCTGATCTGGCCTATGACATTGACGGCATTGTAGTAAAAGTAGATCAATATGCTGTACAGGAAAAACTGGGCTTTACCAGTAAGTTTCCGCGATGGGCAATAGCTTATAAATACAAGGCCGAACAGGGGATCACTATCCTGGAGGATGTAAAATACCAGGTTGGCCGTACAGGGGCTGTTACCCCTGTTGCTGTTCTTAAACCGGTGTGGGTGTCAGGGAGCAGTGTAAAAAGGGCCTCACTCTATAATTCAGACAAAATGAGTGAACTCGATCTGCATTTCAACGATACGGTGTTTGTTGAAAAAGGTGGAGAGATCATTCCCAAAATAGTTTTTGTGGATAAAAGTAAAAGGGCTAATGATGCAAGTCCGGTTCATTTTGCATCGCAATGTCCACGTTGTAACACACCGCTTGAAAGAAAAGAGGGCGAAGCATTGCACTATTGTCCCAATACCGATCACTGTCCACCACAGATTCAGGGAAAAATAGAGCATTTTATCAGCCGGAGGGCCATGAACATAGAGGGGCTTGGTGAAGGCCGCATAGAGGTGTTGATCAACAATAACCTGATCCGAAAAGCGGCAGATCTTTATAAACTTACTTACAACGATCTGTTTGGTCTGGAAAAAGTGATCACGGATGAAGAAACCGGGAAACAAAAAAAGATCAGCTTCAGGGAGAAAACTGTAAATAACATTTTGAGTGCCATTGAAAATTCAAAAAAGATTCCCTTTGAGAGGGTGCTTTTTGCTCTGGGGATAAGGTTCCTGGGCGAAACCGGGGCAAAAAAAGTGGCCAGAACCCTTAAAAGCATTGATACCATAAAAAACAGTTCCTATGAAGAACTAATTGCAATACCCGAAATTGGCGACCGTATAGCCGGCAGTATTGTTGAGTTTTTTTCCGACCCCCGCAACCTGGAGGATATTCAATCATTACAGGAAGCCGGATTGCAATTCAGCATCAGGGAAGCAGAAAAAGTTCAGCCCGGATCAGATCTGCCTCTTCAGGGGAAAAGTATCGTGGTATCAGGGGTTTTTTCAAATTACTCAAGAAACCAGGTAAAAGAGATCATTGAGCAAAAAGGGGGAACCAATGTATCTTCTTTATCATCCAAAACATCCTTTTTGCTGGCCGGGGAAAAAATGGGGCCTGAGAAAAGGAAAAAAGCAGAATCGCTGGGAATTCCCATTATTTCTGAAGAAGATTTTGATAAGATGATAAACGATTAGTGGGCAAGATCGGGATAAAGCAGGTAAGGTTTGCGCATTTGTCTGAAATATTCCACATCCTGCTTCCATGAGGCCCTGATCTGTTCTTCCGTTTTTCCCTGTTTTATCTGCTCCTTCAGCACGGAGGTTCCTGCCAGGCGGTCAAAAAAGTTATTGAAGAATTTTTCTTTTCGCGGAAAATGATGATACGCTTTAAGCAATGGATCCAGATCAACTTTTGAAATCCCCATTAATCCAGCCGGGTTATCAGTCCTCAGGTCAATACCGTTGCACAACTTCCCTTCCTGGGGAGGCGTTGGGGCGGCACGTCTGGGTGTTGGTGTAAACTGAAAGGGAAAAACATCAGCTGGCAGATCCGGATGGCCATAGATCTGGAACGGATAATCGGTTCCCCGGCCCAGGCTTATTTCTGTTCCTTCAAACAAGCAAATGAATGGATAGAGCATTATGCTGGTCATATTGGGAAGGTTTGGAGATGGAGCTACAGGCAATTCATAATACATATCTCGTTCATAATTTTTTACCTTTACGATATGCAGCTGGCATTTCAACCCTTCACCCAACCATCCCTCACCATTAACCATCCGGGCATATTCGGCTACTGTCATGCCATGCACGATGGGGATCGGGTGCAGGCCAACAAACGATGTGTGTTTGTCTTCCCTGATGGGTCCGTCGATAAAATGGCCATTGGGGTTGGGCCTGTCGAGAATAAGCATGGGAATATCCATTCGCGCGGCCTCTTCCATCACGTAGCTCATGGTTGAAATGTAGGTGTAGAATCGGGTTCCGACATCCTGGATATCAAAAATGATCAGATCGATACCTTCAAGGTCAGATGGTGAGGGACGCCTGTTGGCCCCATAAAGACTTACTACCTGCAAACCAGTTTGTTCATCAATCCCGCTTTTTACATACTCTCCATGAGCTGCTTCTCCCCTGAACCCGTGCTCGGGACTGAATACTTTCTTCAGATGAAATCCGGCATTGAGCAGCGAGTCGGCAAGATGAACATCACCTATCAGTGAGGAATGGTTACCTACCAGGGCAATGGTTTTATTCTCCAGCAGAGGAAAGTACTGCTCTGTTTGCCATGCTCCTGGCATGATAAGGGTTTCTGATGCCAGATCGGTTACGCTGTTATTGCTGTGTGTTCCACCACAGGAAAATAAAAGGAAAAAGAAACATACGGAAATTAAGGTCAATCTGTTCATATTTTTAAATTTTAAATGCTGTTTTATCAGGATCTGGAGGGTTTATTATGATAATCGCTGGAAGAAATAATCAGCGATAATCCGTTCAATCCGCATTATCCGTGTTCTTCTTAAAATTCTTTTTTTACGATTGGGCCTACTCCAGGAAGTACAATGTCCCGTCCTTCATCAAACAATAAAACCCGGAAATTCATAAATCACCGGGTTGTTTTTTACGGAGTTTGTGTTATTTAACTCAGGTTCTCCTGTGTTTTCTCCACGGTAGCATCGCCATATGCAGGGCATAGCTCCTGGGAACGGCAACCTGTAAAACTTGCTGCAAGCATCATGAGTGCAAACAAAGCATAAATCATTCTTTTTTTCATAATAGATTTATTTTAGATGTAATTAATCAGTTCTTTTCAGAGTGGTTATTTCCTGTGATCAGAAATTATCACTACAAAAATAATGGATTTTTCATATGCACGTATCCGTAAAAGACGTAAAAAAATCCGCGATAAGAGATTTTTTATCGCGGATCAGAGAATTTGGCCCGAAGTTGGTTAGTTGATTATCAAAGCATAAGATGCTTTGTTGTCGGGCTTAAGCACTGTAAGTGCTCTGGAATAATTCAAAATAGTATTGACTGTGCTCTCCGAAGGCAAATCATCTGGAATACTCTCATTGTAACGCGTGAAGATCTTTTCCATTATTTGTTCCATTTGCTTCTGAGTGAGATTTTCGTTTTCAACCATTTCCGATAAAAGGTCGATAAGCATAGTCAAATCATTTTCAAGAGTAAAGGATTGTTTCATTAGCATTTGTTTAATTGAACCATTAATTTCACTTGTATAACGCCCCCTTCAGCGTATTTATTTTGCCCGTTGATAAGAAAAACAAAATATTATTTAAATGGCTGCTAATTGAACGTTAAATTCGTATTTTTGCCTACTTTAAAATGCTGTCAAAAACAAAAATTAACACGACAAAATGAATGTACATGAATATCAGGGTAAAGCCCTGCTGAAAAAATACGGAGTACCGGTTCCTGAAGGGATCATGGTAAAAAGTGTTGCCGATGCCATAGAAGCAGCCAAAAAGCTTAAAGACATGACCGGAAGCGAGATCTGTGCTGTAAAAGCCCAGATCCATGCCGGTGGACGCGGAAAAGGCGGTGGAGTAAAAATTGCTAAATCCATTGACGATGTGAAGCAATATGCCGGGGACATCCTGGGCATGCAGCTGGTGACGCCGCAAACAGGCCCGCAAGGGAAAAAAGTGCATAAACTTTTGATTGAACAGAATATCTATTACCCTGGCCCTTCTGAGCCCAACGAGATATACATGAGTGTTTTGCTCAACCGAAGCACCTCGCGCAACATGATCATGTATTCGCCCCGTGGCGGGATGAACATTGAAGAAGTAGCCGAAGAAACTCCTGAAGAGATCTTCACCGAAGAGATTGATCCCAAAACAGGGGTTATGCCCTTCCAGTGCAGAAGAATTGCTTTTAACCTTGGCTTATCGGGAGAGGCTTTTAAGAATATGGTGAAGTTTATCCCTAAACTTTATGATGCCTACGTAAATAATGACTGCACCTTGCTGGAGATCAACCCGCTTTTTAAAACCGCGGATGATAAGATCCTGGTAGCAGATACCAAAATGGCCATTGATGGCAATTCCCTGTATCGTCATCCCGAGATCTTCGAAATGCGCGATCTGCTGGAGGAAGACCCCATGGAAGTGGAAGCCGGTAAATACGACCTGAACTATGTGAAGCTCGACGGCAACGTTGGCTGTATGGTAAACGGCGCCGGTCTGGCTATGGCTACCATGGATATCATTAAACTTTCCGGAGGTGATCCTGCCAACTTCCTGGATGTGGGCGGTTCGGCCAATGCCAAGCGTGTGGAAGAAGCTTTCCGTATTATCCTTAAAGACCCCAATGTAAAGGCTATCCTGGTAAATATTTTTGGTGGTATTGTTCGATGCGACCGTGTGGCCCAGGGTATCGTAGATGCCTATAAAAATATTGGTGAGATCAATATCCCGATCATCGTGCGCCTGCAAGGTACCAATGCAGAGGAAGCCAAACAGATCATTGATGAATCGGGATTAAAGGTAAAATCGGCGATCCTTCTTA
>SLIL01000099.1 GCA_007135645.1 Bacteroidales bacterium | reverse complement strand
TTTCTTATCTGGGTTGCCAGGTATCCTTCGGAGGCCAGATAGGTATCAATAACCGTAATGGGCTTGCCGCACAAACGATCAAAACTCTTCTTGTAGGGTTCAAAAGCTACCCCACCAGAGGTGAAAACCATAAAATTGGGCCAGATTTCATGAATGTTCTTTAATTGATGGTGCTCTATAACTCTCTTGAGCATAAGCTCGATCCAGGAGGGGATACCTGATATGGCCCCGATATTCCATTGAGGGGCCTCTTTGGCAAGTGCATCTACCCTTTCATCCCAGTCATTGATGGATGTAATATGTTTCCCCGGCCTGTAAATACCTTCCAGCAAATCGGGCAGCTGGCTGAAACTGATGCCGCTGATCTCTCCCTCAAAATGATTATTTACCTTTTTCAGATCGGTAGAACTGCCAAAGCCCAGTATTTCTGATTCAAAAAAGACGGGCGGAAGATCAAAATTTGCGATCCCCTTTATTTGTTGCAGCCCTGCTTTTCGAATTGATCTGAGCATATCATCCGTAACCGGGATATGCTTTTTCTTGCTGGTGGTTCCGCTGGAAACAGAAAAGTAACTGGTTTTACCGGGCCAGGTAATATCTGTTCCTCCTTCTATTACTTTTTGCCACCAACGCTCACGCATACTATCATAACTATGGTAAGGAACTGAACCTGCAAAAGCATCACGCATTTCAGTTTCTTTCAACAAGCTTCCAAACTGGTAATACTTACCAAATGCGGTGGGTTCAGCTTTCCTGAGCAACTCCTTCAATACTTCTTCCTGCGCTTCTGCAGGATCAGGGTTTGCGAATACTTTATCGGCTATTTCTATGGTTTTTTTTATTATTTCTCCAATCATACAATCTCAACTTTTTTATCATTACAATAATTAAACAGGCAGGCATACCCACTGTTCATTTTTACAAAAAAGGGCAAAAGGGAACACCTGATAAATAAAAAACCGGTTGATCTCCTTTTAAATCAACCGGTGCATATTATCTGGCACAGCATTAAAGGCTGATCAGTCAAAAAACATAGGATTTCGGCTCCGGAAAGGGTTGTTGTTATGCCTGCCCATGGTATTATAAGGATTAAAAGGATTGTATCCCTGCGAAACACTTACCTCTGCACCGAAGCGCAAATTCTCGGTGATCCGGTATTCCATCCCCATCATCATTCCACGGGGGTTCATGTCAAAAGCCTGCGGATTCATCTGGGGACCAAACATCATCTGGTCCATATTATTCCTCTCGGTCCATGCCCCACCGGTGATCACCAGACGGGGATTTACCTGGTATGCTCCAAGGGCATAAACGGTAGTGGAAAACATCCGGTCAGGAGCACCGGCCCCGGAGTACATTCCTACAGGAGATGAACCGCCGAAGCTACCTGTGGAAAATACAGATCCAACAACGAGCGAGAAATTCTGTCCCGGCCTTAACGTAAGATGAGGTGCAACAGACTGTGTAAAAAGCGAAGATCCTGCGAATCCGGTTGTGAAACTACTCCCCATGGTCATACCAAACAAGGGAGAGCGATCCATGAAACTATATTCACCTTTATTCAGCAAATTTGATTCATTGTTGTTGAATGTCTGCGACCATACAAAAGTAGAAGCAAACATCAAAGACAATACGATAAACATTCTGGTTTTCATAGCTCTGAATTTAAGCGTTTTACACTATTAAGCTTTATATTTTCCAGGTTGTACTGCCTGTACTATCTCAAGCATTAAACTGTTTAATACAACATTCAAAGGTATAAAAAAATTGCATGCCAGTGAAATAGTTAGTTTTTTTTAGATATTCAAGAAAAGCGTCAAACTGCACATAATGAATCATTCAGAAAAGACTGCGGCTTTTCAGGGATCATAATACTGCATTATTCTTAATGATTTCTTTATAATTAATTCAGGGTGTTTAAGTACTTTTGCAGTTCAAAAAAAGTACTTTGCTTACAACAAGCTAATTAACAAGACATTATGAGGTTCAGAAAATTTCAGTACCCGGTATTAAATTCCATAAAGAGTTATTCCATAATCACTCTTGGGTTATTTATAAACGCCCTGGCCTGGACGGCATTCATTATTCCTTCAGAAATAATTGGTGGAGGAGTTACTGGGTTAAGTGCCCTGATTTTCTACGCAACCGGATTTCCGGTAGGTGTGACATTCTTCCTGATTAATATCGTACTGATAACACTGGGAATCAAGAGCCTGGGGTTATCATTCGGGATACGTACAATCTATGCCAGCATAGCACTCTCTGTTTTTCTCAGTGTATTACAGCAATATATCACCGAGCCGGTTGTTTCAGACCGTTTCATGGCAGCCATTATAGGAGGGATCATGGGGGGAGCAAGTGTGGGGCTGGTATTTTCACAGGGTGGCAGTACAGGAGGAACAGATATCATTGCTATGATCATCAACAAGTACCGTAATCAAAGCCATGGGAAGCTGATTCTGTATATGGATGTGATAATAATTTCCAGCTCCTACTTCCTGTTCCAATCCATTGAAGTGCTGGTATATGGTTTTGTGGTAATGGGTGTTGCCTCCTATGCTATTGATATGGTAATAATGGGTCACAGACAAAGCGTGCAAATGTTTATTATCAGCAAAAAACATGACCTTATTGCCGAACAGATTGCCAACGAGATTGGTCGTGGAGTTACTTTGTTAAACGGTAAAGGATGGTACAGCAAAACTGACAGCCATATTTTGATGGTTGTGGTAAGGCGCTTTGAGAGCAACGTCTTGTTTCGCACTATAAAACAAATTGACCCGGACGCATTTATCTCTGTGTCGAAAGTAATGGGTGTTTACGGAAAAGGGTTTGACCCGATTAAATACTAAATTCTTTACGGAGTCAAACAACTTTTCAGACGGAATGCCTCAATACCTGAAATATACCGGCCCTCACATTATACTGTAACCACTCCGAAAATCAGAGAAGTAATAAAACTGATGAGCAGGATCAGGAAAAACACAATTGAACTTTGGATCATAATAATGGTTTTTTCACAAAAGATCAAATCATCATCAAGTAACGATCCAATCTGCATATCTTACTGGTTGCATGACACTTACCGATTAAACAAGAGATTGTGATTTCTTTGACATGTTCGTATTTGCACACATGTGACCGCTAACGTACACAAAGGGCACTAATCTTCTGTTTGAGAATCTGTTGCAGTCTCAGGGCCTGGTTCATCTTTATCTGTTTCGGCTGGAGAAAACATTTCATTGGCACGCTCGATGAGTCTTCGGCGATCCTCCTCCAGTTGTATGCTATCCCGAATTTCCTGCTGGCGCCTCTCTTCAGCTGATGGCCCGCAGGAAGGTATCAGAAAAGCGGCCAGAAAAAGCACTAAAAGCAGTTGCGGAAAAAAGTTCTTCTTCATATAAAGTTCATTATTAAATGTTTCTGCAATTTAAAAAATAGTTTGCTTATAAAACTATGGCATCCGTAAGGCTTTGCATTTGCCCAATAAACCAAAAACAGGTTCAACTCATCTGTCAGAACGCCGGAATAACCTGCTTATTATGGCTGTTTACAGGACTTTAAGCACCAGCATCTCAAAATAATTATTTTACAACGGATGACCTGTTAAAAGCTATAAAAATAACAAAAAGCGGCTTAAACTCCTGAATAAAACTTGTTAAAAGCAGCAGATTTATTTATCTTTGCTAAATATGTTTAATCAAAAAAGCACAATCATGACACACCAATTACCGGACCTGCCGTATTCAAAGAATGCGCTTGAGCCTATCATCAGCGAAAGAACCATAGAATTTCACTATGGCAAACACCACCAGACTTATGTAACCAAGCTTAATGAACTAATCCAGGGAACAGGGTTTGAGAACAGTACACTGGAAGATCTGATCCTGAAATCTGACGGAGCTATTTTCAACAACGCGGCCCAGGTATGGAACCATACTTTTTACTGGAATTGCCTCACTTCTCCGGGTAACAGAGCCCCGGAAGGAAAATTAATGCAAATGATCATTGATAGTTTTGGATCCTTTGAAAACTTCAAAAAGGAGTTTGCCCAGGCTGCTGCCACTCAGTTTGGATCTGGCTGGGCATGGCTGGTAGTAAACAAAGAGGGGAAACTGGATGTAACCAAAACCCCCAATGCCGAAAACCCCATGCAACAAGGGTTAAAACCACTTCTTACCTGCGATGTATGGGAACATGCCTACTATCTTGATTATCAGAACAAACGCCCTGATTATGTTGAAAAATTCTGGGAAATCACCGATTGGGAAAAGGTTGCCCAAAGGCTCTGAAACTCCCTAAATACGCTTTAAGCAAAGCAGCGAGCATAAAAAAACCGGTTGGTAACCACACCAACCGGTTCAATCCACAATTAAATAACCACAAAAACTAATACACTGTAAAAACCAATGAAAACTATTGGTATTTAATGTTTGTTTGCCTTGCAACAAAAGTATTCCTTTTTTGACACACTGCGCACAAAAAAAAGTTAATCAAAGTTAACCATGATTAACATGGCAGGAGTTTAAATATTTGTCATTTTCAACGAAATCTATGAATTAACATTTTTCTTCGCTAAATTATTAGCCCAATTAAACTTTGTTAAAATCAAAACATTAGCCTGTCATAGTTTGTAAATTTACGTGCTTCGAAACAGCAACAAAGTTCTAAATACTGGTCATGAAGAAAAATGTCATCATATTTGTAATTATCACCATAACCCTGTCCCTGCTGGGCTTGATTGGCATACAGCTTTACTGGATCAGCAATGCTTTGTCGGTAAAAGAAACCAATTTTAACCGGGGTGTTGGCGAAGCGATCGGCTCAGCCATCTTTAAATACAACAAGTTGGAAATGGCCAATGCCATGCTCAGGCAGCAGGAAACAGACAGCAATGTAAAACAGCTTTTCAGTTTAATGGACTCGTTGAACAAAGAGTATTACCGGGAAGTGCTCAATGCAGTGGAACGAGAAAGGCACTCCATAGATGATTTTCTGGCAGGCTGGCAATATGACCCATTCAACCCTCAAATGGATATGGTTGACCGCCGGTTTTATGCCCCTTTTGATACTACAGGCTTTTCCACTGATTACCAGTTAAACCGGGAACGTGGATACGCCACAAGGCAAGGTAGCAGCAACTCCCCTTATGATGCTTTTCTTGAGTTTTTTCAGCGAACAAAAGTGGTCAATGACCTGTTCGACGATCTGTTTTCAAACCGGATAAACTTCAATATTTCAGCATCTGAAGGAAAAGAAACCCTTGACTCGCTCATTAAAGCTGAACTGGACAGGCAGGGAATAAAAACAGCCTTTGAATTTGGCATCTACGACCCTGTTTACAACACCCTGCTTACAGAAAAAACCGGAAAGTACTCCAGGGAATTGCTGGAGTCAGGATTTATTTTCAGCCTGTTTCCCAATGATGTATTCCGAAATCCGGAGATCCTGCTGGTTTATTTTCCCAATCAGAAAACCTATCTGTTAACCCGAATGAACATCATGTCAGGGATTTCGGCCATTTTTATCCTGGTTATTATTTCCTCATTTACCTATACAATTATTACGATAATTCGACAAAAGAAATTATCTTTGATAAAAAATGACTTCATTAACAATATGACCCATGAGTTAAAAACGCCTATATCAACCATATCTCTTGCCTGCCAGGCATTGCGCGACAAAGACGTACAAAAGTCAGAAACACTTTATCAAAGCTACATTAATGTAATAAATGAGGAAAATGACCGCCTCAGCATGATGACCGAAAAAGTGTTGCAAACAGCGCAGTTGGAAAAAGGAAAGATCAAGTTGAACAAGGTTGGATTTAACCTGCATGATGTTATTGAAGATGCCATTAAAAAGATTGATCTGCTGCTTAAAGCAAGACATGGCACTATTTCTACAGAGCTCAAAGCAGAGTTCAGTTTTGTGGAAGCAGATAAAGTGCATCTTACCAATGTGGTTTTTAATCTGTTGGACAATGCTATAAAATACTCTCATAATAGCCCTGAAATCAAAATCTCTACGGAAAATCTGAACAAGGGCATGCTGATTCATGTTAAAGATAAAGGTATGGGAATCAGCAAAGCAAATCAAAATAAGATCTTTGATACATTGTACCGGATCTCTACCGGAAATGTTCACAACGTAAAAGGCTTTGGCCTGGGTTTAAGTTACGTTAAGGCAATAATTGAATTACACGGTGGTTATATCAAACTGGACAGCGAAGTGAAAAAAGGCTCAACTTTTAGTGTTTTCGTACCTTTCGGGTTTGAATGACATCTATAACAACTATATCAATGAAAAATAATTATTCAGGAGGTAAATATGGAGAATAAGAAAATTAAAATTTTACTTGCAGAAGACGACCCCAATCTGGGAACCATTCTGAAAGCGTTTCTTGAGGCAAAAGGCTTTCCTGCCAAGCTTGCCGTAAATGGCGTTGAAGCGCATAATATGTTCTTAAAGGAATCTTTTGATTTCTGTATTTTCGATGTTATGATGCCCGAAAAGGATGGTTTTACCCTTGCAAGGGATATCAGAAAAATCGATAAAAAAGTGCCCATCCTCTTTCTCACTGCCAAAACCATGCAGGAAGACATTATTGAAGGGCTCAAGATCGGCGCTGATGACTATCTTACAAAACCATTCAGCATGGAAGAACTGCTTTTAAGAATCAATGCCATCATCAGAAGGGCTAACCTGGATGATGCATCCAATTCTCAGAAAACATTCTTCCACATTGGAGACTATACCTTTGATTTTTCCCGCCAGATACTGGCTTACAAAGGTGAAGATCAGAAGCTTACTTCCAAAGAAGCTCAGCTGCTCAAAATGTTGTGCGACTTCACCAATGAAGTGCTCGACCGCTCACTTGCCCTTAAGAAAATCTGGCTCGACGACAATTATTTCAATGCAAGAAGTATGGACGTTTATATTGCTAAATTGCGTAAGTATCTCAAAAGAGACTCCAACGTGGAACTGCTCAATGTGCACGGAAAAGGCTTTAAGCTTATTGTGAATGAAACAGAGAAAGAACAGTAAATTTTCAGGTTCTTTTTGCTAAAGCAGCAGAATAAAGAAGTTTTTATAGTGCTAAACAACCAGGTTATCATGAGGAAAATCACCAGCATGATAACCTGTTGTTTTTGTGCAGATTACTATTACACCTTCCCTCATTATATCCTTGTTGTAAGTAATTGATTTAAAAATCACCAATTGGTTAATAACCTCCGGAGAGATTAAAACAAGGGCATTTCAGGATAAATTAAACCTGCATTCCAAAGGTTTCTTGTAAAAATGTATCAAGGGTTTTGTATCTTTGCATGTCAATTTAAAATTAATCTAAATAAGAATAATTGCCTTTCAACATTCGTCAATAATACTTGTTGGAATAATATATTATACAACAGATTAAGGTAATTCGATATTTAAACACGTATATTTATAACCAGATCGTATTTTCAACATTTTTAAGCGCCTGGTTTTAAACCCTGAAAACTAATAAATCCCAATGCCCATGGCAGAAGATAAAAGCAACGACATACTTGATGAAGTAACGCAAAGTGAATACAAGTACGGTTTTTATACCGATATCGAAATGGATCAGGCCCCCAAAGGCCTTACAGAGGATACCATTCGTTTCATTTCGGCCAAAAAAAACGAACCCGAATTTATGCTTGAATTCCGGCTAAAGGCATTCAGGCACTGGAAAACCCTTAAAGAACCCCGGTGGGCGCACGTTAATTATCCTCCCATTGACTTCCAGGATATCATTTACTATTCAGCCCCCAAAAAAAAGCCCCAATACGAAAGTCTTGATGAGGTAGACCCTGAACTGCTTGAAACCTTTGAAAAGCTGGGAATACCCCTGGAAGAACAAAAAATGCTTGCAGGTGTAGCTGTAGATGCCGTAATGGACAGTGTTTCTGTTGCTACTACTTTCCGGGAGAAACTGGAAGAAAAAGGAGTTATTTTCATGTCTTTCAGCGAGGCACTTCAAAAACACCCCGAGCTTGTGAAAAAGCACATGGGTACTGTTGTTCCCTATACAGATAATTTCTATGCTGCCCTCAACTCGGCGGTATTCAGCGATGGTTCATTCTGTTATATCCCCAAAGGAGTAAGGTGCCCCATGGAGTTATCCACCTACTTCAGGATCAATGCGGCCAATACCGGTCAGTTTGAACGAACACTCATTGTGGCCGAAGAAGGCAGCTATGTAAGCTATATGGAAGGGTGTACTGCACCCATGCGCGACGAAAATCAGCTGCATGCTGCAATCGTAGAGATCATTGCAAAAAAAGATGCGGAGGTAAAATATGCTACCGTTCAAAACTGGTGGCCGGGAGACAAGAAAGGCAAGGGAGGCGTTTACAACTTCGTAACCAAAAGAGGATTGTGCGAAGGAGAAAATTCCAAGATCAGCTGGACCCAGGTTGAAACAGGATCGGCCATTACGTGGAAATATCCCAGTGTGATACTGATGGGTGATAACTCCATAGGAGAGTTTTACTCGGTGGCTGTAACCAACAATTATCAGCAGGCTGACACGGGCACCAAAATGGTGCACCTTGGCCGCAATACCAGGAGCACGATCATATCAAAAGGTATTTCAGCCGGAAAAAGCAATAACAGCTATCGTGGATTGGTAAAATCATCGCGAAGAGCAGAAAATGCGCGCAATTTCTCCCAGTGCGACTCCCTGCTTCTGGGCGATCAGTGTGGGGCACATACCTTCCCTTACGTGGAAGTTGGAAACAGATCTACCATAGTAGAACACGAAGCTACCACCAGTAAGATTTCTGACGATCAGCTTTTCTATTGCCTGCAGCGCGGTATCGACATGGAAGCAGCAATAGGTCTGATTGTAAACGGTTACGCCAAAGAGGTGCTAAGCAAGTTACCTATGGAGTTTGCCGTAGAAGCCCAGAAATTGCTGTCCATAAGTCTGGAGGGCAGCGTTGGATGAAAAATGATTCAGATTTTATCAATGACATGTACACCAAATTTATTTCACAACTAAATCCATACAACATGAAATCACTTGCTTTTAAGTCAAAAATTGAAAACAACAAAATTACCCTGCCTGAAAAGCTTTTCGGAGAGATCAAAGACATGAACCATAAGGATGTAAGGGTCATTTTGTTAATGGAAGAGATTGAGGAGTTTGACGACAATGCATTCAATGAATTCTCAAAACTGTTTTTCCAGAAGTATGCATCCAATCTTGAGAAAATAAAAAAAATGATTGATAATAATAAAGACGAATAAATATGCTGAGTATAAAAGACCTTTCGGTTTCCATCCATGGCAAAACAATCCTCAGGGACTTTAATCTTGAAGTAAATGCCGGAGAAATACATGCTATCATGGGACCCAATGGTACCGGCAAAAGCACCCTTGCTTCGGTAATTGCCGGGAGAGACCTTTTTGATATTGACAAAGGCGAAATCCTTTATATGGGAAAAGATCTTATTGAAATGGAGCCCGAAGTCAGGGCACGTGAAGGAATTTTCCTGGGATTTCAATACCCGGTTGAGATCCCCGGAGTGAGTATGGCCAATTTCCTTCGTACTGCCATCAATGAAAAAAGAAAGTATCATGCCCTTGAGCCCTTGAGTGGCGCCGAATTCCTTAAGCTTATGGAAGAGCGGAAAAAACTGGTTGACATCCACTCCAAACTAACCAACAGATCGGTGAACGAGGGATTTTCGGGCGGTGAAAAAAAGAAAAATGAGATCTTCCAGATGGCCATGCTCGAACCACGCCTTGCCATCCTTGACGAAACCGACTCCGGGCTTGATATCGATGCACTTAAGGTGGTTGCCAACGGTGTAAATAAACTGCGCAAACCTGAAAATGCTACCATTGTAATTACACACTATCAACGACTGCTGGAATATATTGTCCCTGATTTTGTTCATGTTTTATTTGATGGCAGAATTGTAAAAAGCGGAGGAAAAGAACTTGCCATTGAGCTGGAAGAGAAAGGGTATGAATGGGTACGCAAGGAGGCAGGAATTGAAGAAACCTTATAACATCTAATCCCCTGAAAATGTCAAACGTTACTGAAAATACTACTGCTGAACAACATATGCTCAAGCTATTTCATGCAAATTTTGAGCAGATCAGCACACTGGATACAAAACCGATTACCGCCCTCAGGCAAAAAGCTATTGACAGCATCTCAGAGCACGGATTCCCCAACCTTGAAACGGAAAACTGGCGCTATACCAATCTGGAACCGCTGTTCCTGGCAGATTATCATATTGACTTTTCCAATCAGAGCAGGCCTTTTGACATTGAAAAGATCTTTACCTGCGATGTTTATGACCTGGACACTTTCAGCATCACTTTGCTGAATGGATGGTACGTATACAAGAACGCGCCACTTACTACCTTAGGCAACGGCACAATTATCGGCAGTTTAGCCAAGGCCATGGAGGTTTACCCCGACCTGGTGAATGAATATATCGGCAACGCTACTGATATCAATCAGCCCGGCCTGGCGGCACTTAATACTGCATTTTTCCAGGATGGCATCTTTATTTATGTGCCTGATGGGGTTGAAGTGGAAAAACCTATTCAGCTGATCAATATCATCAACTCCCCTGATCCAATTATGGTGCACCCCCGCCACCTGGTGATTGTTGGAAAGAAAAGTAAGCTTACCCTTGTACATTGCGATCATTCACTCACCCACAATATCAGCTTTACCAATAGCCTTACGGAAACTTTTCTTGCCAGAGAGGCCAACATGGAGTTTTACAAAATCCAGAATAAGGGAGCCAATTCTGCAGTGATCAATAATTCGTTCATTAAGCAAAAGCAGGATAGCAACCTTATCTCCCACACCCTGGTGCTGAATGGTGGGTTTACCAAAAACGTTATCAATGCAGAACTGGGAGAAAAAAATGCCAACACAGAGCTCAATGGGCTCTACCTGGTAGATAGCAACCAGCATGTAGACAATCAGTTGTTTGTGGACCATGCATCGCCCGAATGTCATAGTGAGCAGCTGTATAAAGGGATCCTGGACGATGAGGCAACCGCTGTTTTCAGCGGCAAGATCATGGTGCGTAAAGATGCACAAAAAACGCTGGCCTACCAGAACAATAAAAACATATTGCTTACCGATGAAGCAAAAGCCAACACTCAGCCCATGCTGGAGATCTACGCCGATGATGTAAAATGCAGCCATGGCGCTACGGTAGGGCAGCTGGACCCGGAAGCTATGTTCTATCTGCGCACACGAGGTATGTGCGAGCGTACTGCCAGGCAACTGCTTATGTATGCTTTTGCCGCTGAGGTGGTTAGAAAAATTACCATTGATCCCCTCAGGGAACGAATAGACCAGATGATTGAAAAACGGCTAAAAGGTGAATTGTCTATTTGTGATCAGTGTGTTTTACACTGCAACTCCAAAGAACCTACGGTATTCAATATTGATGTAAGCAAACTATAACCATAGCCTATGGCCTTTAATATTGAACAGTTGAGGAGGGAGTTTCCGGCATTAAATCAGCAGGTGAATAACCGCCCGCTGATTTATTTTGATAATGCGGCAACCACACAAAAACCGAAGGTTGTTATTGAACGGATCCTGGAATATTATGCCCGGGAAAATTCCAATATCCATCGTGGCGCCCATTATCTGAGTCAAAAGGCCACCGAGGCCTATGAAGAAGCACGTTCAACGGTTCAGCTTTTTATCAATGCCCATTTCAATCACGAGATTATTTTTACACGCGGAACCACAGAAGCTATCAATCTGGTGGCACATTCTTTCTTCAAAAAGTTCGTAAAAAAAGGTGATGAGATTATCATAAGTGCCATGGAACACCACTCCAACATCGTTCCCTGGCAAATAGCCTGTGAAGAATTTGGGGCAAAACTTAAAGTAATCCCCATGGATGACAGAGGAGTGCTGGACATGAAGGCCTACCAGAAACTACTCACCGGTAAAACCAGGCTGGTTGCTGTAACCCATGTTAGCAACGCCCTTGGAACCATCAATCCGGTAAAAGAGATCACTAAACTTGCCCATGACAATGGCAGCGCTGTGCTCATTGATGGAGCGCAGGCCCTCTCTCACATGAAAGTAGATGTGCAGGACCTCGATTGCGATTTTTATTGTTTCTCAGGCCATAAGCTTTATGGCCCAATGGGGGTTGGAGTACTTTACGGCAAGGAAGAGTGGTTAAACCAGATGCCTCCCTACCAGGGTGGTGGAGAAATGATCAAGGAGGTTACTTTCGAAAAAACAACCTTCAATGAGCTCCCTTTTAAGTTTGAAGCAGGTACCCCTAACGTGGGAGATGTTCTGGGCATGGAGGCCGCCATACGGTTTATATCCTATCTGCGAATTGATGAAATTGCCGCCCATGAGAACAGGCTGCTTGCCTATGGGATGAAAAGATTACAGGAACTTGACAACATACGGTTTGTGGGAACCGCACCTGAAAAAACGTCTGTTATCTCCTTTGTTTTCAACGATATTCACCCCTATGATACAGGAACCATCCTCGACAAAATGGGCATTGCGGTAAGAACAGGACACCACTGCGCCCAGCCGGTTATGGACCACTTTGAGGTTCCGGGAACCGTTCGGGTATCTTTTGGTGTTTACAATTCCAGGGCAGAAATAGATCAGCTTATGGAAGCACTGATTAAGGTCAGGGAAATGTTTGCCTGAAATTAGCTCCAATACCTGTTATTTTAGCTCGCCCTTTTTTTAAAATCTGTATCCCAGAGTAAAATAATTATTGCTGTCAAAAACGTTAATATCGCTATCGTTAAACAGTCCGGTTACTGCTCTGCGATGGGTAAATCCTATGGAAAACATGAAAACCTCCAGGGTCAACCCATAACTGTAACCCCACTCCTGCTGCTCAAATAAATCAAAATCAATGGATTCCCCTGCTTCAGTACCCCCGAATGAGTAGCGGAAGTAAGGACCTGCAAATACAAATACCCGGGCAGGATTACCGGAGGCCCTTGGCGTTCCAAGCTGCAGGTTCAAAGGAAGGGTAGCCGAGTAGCGCCTGAAATTTCCCCCTTCAATTTTGCTCCCGTTAACATCAAATAAGGCCTCCTGTTGCAAGGTTAAAAGCTGCGATACAGGAACCTGCAAATAAAAACCTGCAGAGGTCGCAAACAATGAATTGGCGCGGAAAAACTCGTCATCGTAACGATGAAATCCCGATCCGGTATTCAGATTAAATCCGAATAACAACCTGGGCAATCTCTTGCCGGCTTGCACCTGGGCATGGGCTATCAACGCCGGAGCCGGTTCAATCTGCTCCCGGGAGGCCAGCTCGGGAATAAACGTTGTCATAAATTCATGGATCTTTACCATCCCTACATAATCAAGTAAATGATACTGATCTTCAGGTTTGTGGTAGGGAGACTTTGTTCCGGTAAAAACATGAACAGCGGGAATTCCTGCATCACCAAAGGGAGCAGTATCGGTGCGTCTTTCAATATTGCTCCCTGTATTGCGAAGTGCAATGCCGGTTTTTGCAGCTTTATGCATGGCTGTTTCAACCCCATTTTCCATGGACCCCATACCCCTGAGGTGTACTCCGTTGTTGGCTCCGTACATTCCCACCATATCAAAACTGAACATCAGTTTTATATTTTCGACAGGCACCGGACTGTTATCCACAAACCACCTCGATCCGATCAACCCGCTTTCCTCGGCATCAAAAGCAACAATGATCAGGCTTCGTTTCAGCAGACCGGGCCGTGCAGCAAAATAGCGTCCCAGCTCAATGATGGCTGCCACGCCCGAGGCATTATCATCAGCACCGGGATAAATTGTTTTTTCACCGTTGTCTTTTTCAAAACCCAGATGATCATAGTGCGCACCCAAAACAATATATTCATTTTTAAGTACCGGATCAGAACCTTCTACATACCCTACAATGTTGGTTCCGGGTATCCACGCAAGCCTTTGACGAAAACTGAAGGATTGCAGATATCCGCCTTCAATCCCTGGCATAGCCCTTAAACCTGCCTGGGCAAATTCCCTCGCAATGTAATCCCTTGCTCTCTCGGTACCTTCAGTGCCAAGACCTCTGCCCTGCAACGAATCAGAGGCCAGCACGCGCACATGAGCCCGAAAGACCTCCTCCAGATCATTGGAAGAATAGACCGTTAAAAATATGGATATGAGAAAAACAGTCAGTAATACATTCTTTGCTTTCATTTTCAATGATGAATTTGTGGACATTAATGATAATAGCAATTAATCAGAACGATTGGGTTTTTAATTCCCATTTGAAATTAACGTAAAAAAAGTGATTTTGTTAAAAACTCATAGGGCCAAACATGCGAAAATACGCTTCTTTTGCAAAAACACTCTTTAAAAACGTTATTTTTAAACGTGGGTTTGAACAAATTATGTAGTTTTGCGCTTTAAAATCGGGAAAGCATTTTTGAACCAATAAACTTCGAATGTATTATCGTATCAAAGCCGAAAATCTGGCCCAGCTCTACCAAAAGGCAGCTGATAAGTTTGAAAGCATGCCTGCTTTCGCTACCCGCCAGAGTGCATTCAACTGGACGCCGGTATCGTTCAGGGAGATGAACAACCTTGGTCTTGACCTTGCCACAGGACTTATTGATCTGGGAGTAAAATCCCGCGATCATGTAGGATTATTTGGTGATAACCGCCTCGAATGGATGCTCGCTGATTATGCCGTGCAGTTTTGCGGGGCAGCAGATGTGCCACGTGGCAGGGATATTTCAGACGATGAGATCGTTTATATCGTAAACCATGCCGGTATAGAGGTCGCCTTTGTAGAGACAATAAAACTGCAAAACCGGTTTATCGGTTTATCTGACCAACTTCCGGGCTTAAAGGAAATCATCCTTCTGGACCCAAAAGCAGAGCCGGCCTCCGGAGTTAAAAAACTCTGGGATGTCCTTGACCGGGGGTCACAGCTCCGCAAGCAAGGCGACAGAAGAGCCGAAGAACGGATTGCGGGCATCCGGCCCGATGATCTTTTTACCCTCATATATACTTCAGGGACTACCGGGCAACCCAAAGGGGTTATGCTTACCCACTCCAACATGACCTCCCAGGTAGAAAATCTTCCCGGATACCACAACTGCAACGACCGTGTGTTGTCTGTTCTGCCCATCTGGCATATTTTTGAGCGGGTAATAGAAATGTACACCATCAGTTTTGGGGGCTGTACCTATTATTCAAGTGTGCTAACCCTGGGCGATGACATGAAAAATGTGGAGCCCACCTTTATGGCATCGGCACCAAGACTATGGGAAAAACTTCACGAGCGAATCATTAAAAACATAAAGGCATCACACCCAGTTCGCCAGGTGCTGTTTCATATTGCCTATTTCTTGTCAAAACAATACCAGAACTCCCTCTATTACCTATACAATAAATACCTGAAAATAAAACCCCAGGCTGCCTGGAAGCATTGGCTGCTCATGCCGTTTCATGCTGTGCGATGGGCACTGGTAATGCCATGGTATGGGTTTTTCAATGCCGCGGTACTGGAAAGGATCAGACTGGGAGCAGGAGGATCACTCAAAGCAACCATTTCAGGTGGAGGTGCCTTGCCCATTCACATCGACAGGTTTTTCAATAATGTAGGGATCCCCGTACTGGAAGGGTATGGTATGACGGAAACCTCTCCGGTGATTTCGGTCAGATCGCACGACAACCTGGTTGTTGGCACTGTTGGCCCCTTCCTGAAAGATACAGAAGTACACATCTGCGACCAGGAAACCGGGGAAGTATTGTATCCCAACCAGAATCTTCCTTATGACGGAAAAGGAATAAGAGGCGAGATCTGGGTTCGCGGACCTCAGGTTATGAAAGGATATTACAAACAGGAAGAACTCACTGCCCAAACCATAAAGGACGGCTGGCTGCGCACCGGCGACCTGGGAATGATCACCCACAACGATTGTTTGAAGATCCTGGGCAGATGCAAGGCCACCATTGTTCTTTCCAGTGGTGAAAATGTTGAGCCCGAGCCCATTGAAATGCGCCTTCAGCAAAGCCGGTTCATCGATCAATGCATGGTAGTAGGCCAGGACAAGAGATACCTGGGAGCACTTATTGTGCCCGTATGGGAAGAGTTTCGCAACAACGGCCATGGAAAAATGAGCGATATTGAACTCAGCCAGAATGAAGATGTGCGAAAGGTTATCCGCAGGGAAATAAAGAACATGATCTCCCCGTCGAGCGGGTTTAAAAGTTTTGAGCAGATCCGCGATTTCCGCATTTTGCCCAATAGTTTCCAGATTGGCGAAGAACTTACCAACCTGCACAAAATTAAACGTCATGTAGTGGAAGAAAGGTACAAGAGCGAACTTTCCGAGCTATATGCCAATGGATCATCCCAAAAATAATTTATCACATGGAATTTACAACCCAGTTACTATACGCCCATGACCAGATCCTGCTGGCCATCATGATCTTTGTAATTATGCTCGGCATGGGAGCCAGTCTTACCATCAATGACTTTAAGGCCGTTGTAAGACAACCCAAAGGGGTATTGGTCGGTTTTATATCTCAGTTTGGCATTATGCCCTTAATAGCACTTGGATTGGCCACCGTTCTGAATTTTAATCCTGCATTTGCCATTGCCCTGATCCTCATAGGTACCCTTCCGGGAGGAACAACATCCAACATGTTTACCTATTTCTCCCGCGGATCGGTTGCTTTGAGTATCTCTATGACAACCGCTTCCACCATGATGGCATTGATCATGATGCCTATTCTGCTTAAATTATATACCACCGGGTTTACAAGCCAGATCACGGCAAGTATGCAGGCCGCAGGAGAGACGGCAGAATTTATTATCCCCACAGGAAATATAATCAGCTCCCTGGTTATGGTACTGGTTCCCGTGGCTATGGGAATGTATTTAAGAAAGAAATCACCCGGATGGGCAAAAACTGCTGAGGACACTGCCGGTTTTGTGGGTATCCTGGTAATCCTTTACCTGCTCCTTACTGCATTTATCCGTCATACATCCCTGTTCATTCAAACCCCTGTTACTGTTTACATCGGGGCTATCGGACTGGGTCTTGCCGGATTCTTTTTCGGATACTGGTTTTCCAGACTTCTCGGGGTATATCCATTGTTCCAGAGAGCCATTTCACTGGAAACAGGCATACAGAACGGGCCCGTATCCTTTGCAGTGATCCTGCTCAGCTTTACTGAGCCGGTGCAGAGCCAGATGCTGTGGCTCGCCATTCTATACTCCACTTTTATCGTGATCACTTCTTCCATCATCACCCTGCATTTTCGCAAGAAGGGAAGGTTTGACTGGGATGTTTACCGCAACACCCATATTCACAACCGGTTGTTTGGAAAGGGTTACGTAACAAATTACCCCGATGGGTTTTTGCATAAAAGGATTGCAGATGATCCCAGCCAGGGGACAGAACCCAGCCAGAAAAGAGCTTAGGGAATTCTATTCTTAAGCCATTCAAACAAACAAGGTTTCCCATCGGAAAAACCCTAAATTTGCATTGTATAAAAAAAATCATACAATGCGCAAAGCTTATACTTCGGGTGAAAGCCTTATAGACATTATTTTCAGCAATGGGGATGTAAAAACCGCCCGTGCCGGGGGATCCATGCTCAACTCATCCGTATCGCTGGGCCGGGCTGGGGTTGATACCATTTTTCTCTCTGAATTTGGGCAAGATAAAGGAGGCGAATTTATTGCCGGATTTTTAACTGCCAATGGGGTAAACACCACCAATGTGTACCGCTATGAGGATGGCAAAACAGCCATAGCATTGGCCTTTCTCAATGATAAGGGGGATGCTTCTTACGAGTTTTACAAATCTTACCCCGAAGACAGACTCCGCCTGGAAATGCCCCCCTTTACCAGAGAAGATTTTTTCCTGTTTGGCTCTTTCTTCGGCATTGACCCTGCCATCCGCGAGCAAATGGTAAACATTGCCTCCACTGCTGCAAAAGCCGGAGCAATGATCATCTACGACCCCAACTTCCGCAAGCCCCATGCACATGAGCTGGAACGGCTTCGCCCGCTGATCCTGGAAAACATTCGCCTTTCCACCCTGGTGAAGGCCAGCGATGAAGACCTGGAGATCATTTTCGGAAGCAGCGACCCCTCCAGACTTTCTGCCATCAAAGAGCTGGAGAACAAACCCCTGATCATTACCCGGGGTGCTTCGGGAGTGGAGATCCATACTGCTGCTTGCAGAGCCCAATACCCGGCTCCAAAAATTGAAGTGGTAAGCACCATAGGTGCGGGAGATAATTTTAATGCTGGGTTGATATTCGGGCTGATGAAAGAAGGGATCTACCCCGAAACCATACATAAAACCGGTGAAACAAGCTGGAAAAAGATTACAGAATATGCCATGGCTTTCGCCGCGAATGTGTGCATGAGTTACGATAATTACATCTCCCCTGAGTTTGCAAAAACCCTTACCCGATAACATGATGATGCACACCAAACCTTTTCTTGTTTACAAATCGTCTGCCGGTAGTGGCAAAACCTATACCCTGGTTAAGGAGTACCTGAAAATAGTGCTGGCCAACCCTGGCAAGATCCGGAACATCCTGGCCATAACCTTTACCAATGCTGCCGCAGCGGAGATGAAGGAGCGAATCATTGCTGCTTTGGGTGATCTTTCTGCCCTTTCCCAATCTTCCCCTGCTCAGTGGCCTGACTCAACAAAGCAATTGCTGGGAACCCTGGCCAAAGAGACCGGATTATCTAACAGCGACATCATCCACAATGCCAAACTTGCGCTTACCCTGATACTGCACAACTACGCCGATTTCAGTGTGAGTACCATCGACAGTTTTGCCCACAAGGTAATACGCAGCTTTGCATTTGATCTGCGCCTTCCCCTTAATTTTGATGTGGAGCTTGATCAGGAGCAACTGCTCAATCA
>SLIL01000344.1 GCA_007135645.1 Bacteroidales bacterium | reverse complement strand
TTTAATAATGAAAATTGTCTTTTAAAGTGCACTAAAAAGGGGAAGCCTTCAACCATAACAGCTAATTGAACGGGATTCTCTGTAAAATCGGTGAATGGACAAGGGTTTATCCTCCGGAAAAAAAGTGAACACAAACTTGCTATCATTCAAATTACATTAGTATATTTGAAATATCAATTGAGAGTACGTATGTTTGCATTATCCGGGCAGGGCAAAGGCTTACGATTCCTGCTAATAGAATATGCTGAAAAGAATCGGGGTTTCTGTCATGAAGCATCTTTTTTGAAGGAGGATAGTTCGGCAACTTATTAACCACACATTACATTGAAACCTATCCGAAAAAAGGTTTCACATTAAAGAAAAATGCAACTATGAAAACACACAAAAAAAAGTTATGGATTGTCCTGATCCCGTTGTTGCTTGCTCCAATGAGTTGCATGAAACAAGGGAAAAATGAAGTTATTATTAATGGCAGGTTCACAGGTGATATCCCTGACCGTGTTGGATATACAATTCCTGTAAATCAAACATCTTACAGGGGTTTTAGAGAGATCATTGAACTTGACTCCACAGGAACCTTCCAGGTAATTGTTGAAACAGATAAACCTGCTTTTTTAAGTTTTTGGTTTTTAGATTCGCCTTCACTTATAATCGAACCAGGGAGAAGTTACAATATAATTCTTGAACATGAAAAAGGTTTAATTATTAAGGGAGAGCTTAGTCCGTTGCAGGAATTTTACAACAACCTACCCCATGAAGATCCTATGACATGCCTGTATTCTTTTGGGGATGATATATCAAACTATAATTCCATAAGGCAGAGCCTTCATGACAATTTAAACAAAGAACTTTCTGCTGTCAGAGACCTATTTTATAATGGAGAAATAACAGAAGAGATGAAAGATTTGTTGGTTTCAGACAGAAGGCTTTATTACATGACGGCCAAATCCGTTCTTGCTTCAGCAAATAATTTACGTGTGAGGAGTGAAAATGTAGAGTTTTTGCTTGAAGAAATCTTCAGCTTATGGGCAGATGCCATTGATGGAGCAAAAATAAATAATCCCTATATATTAAGTTCTTCTTCTTCATGGGATTTTCTGCAATTGTATCTTTGGTATAGAATTTACACAAATTATGATTTTGATGACCTGGTAGAACTTCGGGCCCTGCACCGCAAAAATTCAACAACTCATTTACATAATATGCAGTTAGCAAAAGAGTTTATGGCAGGCGATATACTGGAATTTTTCCTGGCAGCAACATTCTCCTATCAACATTTCAGAAGACAATATGACAAAGATCTGAATTATAACTTTGAATTGTTTAAGAATCACTTCCCAGATAGTAAATACCTGCCATTTGTGGAAAAAACACTGGAAGAAATGATTGAAAGACAAATGGAACTGGCTTCGGGTCATTAAGCTTGATTCAGCAATAATGGATACAGCGGGTAAATCGCTCTTATTATGATTAAGGAGAGCAGTTTGATTCCAACAACTGATTTTTTCCTATTGCTCACCTGCATGGTTGCTCCCTTTTATTTTTTAGCACCCTCAACATTGAGGATTGCAAGGTTTATTTTATTATTTTTATAGAAGCAATGCTAAAAAGAAAAATATTAAAAATTCTGAAATGAGCAAAAAGAAATCAAGTGACAATACCCGAAATAAACCCGAAAAAAAACAACCAGCCATGCAATCGCACAATGACAAATCACTAACCGGCAACTCACCCTCCTTTTTAGTAGGAATAGGGGCATCAGCGGGTGGACTGGAAGCACTGGAACAGTTTTTTAAAAACATGAACCCAAGGAGTGGGTTGGCGTTTGTGGTGGTACAGCATCTGTCGCCCGATTACAAGAGCCTGATGGTTGAGCTGCTCTCCAAGCATACCCAGATGAAAGTGATCAGGGCAGAGGATGGGATGCAGATAGAACCTGATTGTATATATCTTATCCCGCCCAAGAAAAACATGACCATTTTTCATGGCAAACTATTTCTTACCGAACAAGACCATCATCACATCATCAATCTTCCCATTGATATCTTTTTCCGCTCGCTGGCTGAAGACCAGGGAGATAAAGCCATTGGGATCATTTTGTCGGGCACCGGGAGCGACGGTACCCTGGGCATAAGGGCTATAAAGGGCAATGGCGGAATGGTGATGGCCCAGGATGATCATAGTGCCAAATTTGACGGCATGCCACGAAGTGCCATTGCAACAGGCCTGGTGGATTATATTCTCTCGGCTGACAAAATGCCTGAAGAGTTGCTCAAATTTGTCAAACATCCTCTCACGGCAAAAGAAGCTGAATCTGCGGGCAGTACCGAGTTCGAAAACAGCATGGGTAAAATTCTGAGCATCATCAGAAACAATACCGGTGTAGATTTTACCTATTACAAGCCCAACACCATAATCAGACGCCTTGAAAGACGAATTACCATCAATCAGATCGACAGTTATGAGAACTACGTAAGCTTGCTCGAGCAGTCATTGAAAGAAGTAAATATTCTATACAAGGAGTTACTGATTGGTGTAACAAAGTTTTTCAGAGACAAAGAGAGCTTTGATATTCTTGAAAAACAGGTAATCCCTGCACTGCTAAAAAACAAAAAGGAAGACGAGCCCATACGTATGTGGAGCGTGGGGTGCAGCACGGGAGAAGAAGCATACAGCCTGGCCATTTTGCTCAAGGAGCACATGGACCAGAAAGGGCTCACCAATGACATCAAAATATTTGCCACCGACCTGGACAAGGAGTCCATAGAATATGGAAGTATGGGGTTCTATCCTGAAAGTATCGTAGCCGACATTACCACAGAAAGGCTCAAGGCCTTTTTCATTAAGAAAGATAAGGGATACCAGGTGAGGGAAAGCATTCGTAAAATGGTGATCTTTGCCACACACAACATCATCAAGGATCCTCCATTTTCTAAAATAGATCTGATCAGTTGCCGAAACATGTTGATCTACCTCAAGCCGGTCATGCAAAAGAAAGTGCTTTCCATGTTTCACTTCTCGCTGGTAAAAAACGGATACCTTTTTCTGGGCTCCAGTGAGTCACTGGGCGATCTCTCCAAAAGCTTTGACGCCATCAACACCAAGTGGAAAATCTACGCCTTTAAAGATGGCTTTGAAAACTACGGGCAAAACGACTTTCTGATCCCCAACCTGTCAAAAAACATGGGTATCCCCCATACCTCAGAAAAGCCCATGCTCCCTCTTCCGCATACAGGCAGCCATATCACAGAAACCATTTACAACTCCCTGATTGATGAGTTTATCCCTCCTTCAGTCATTATCGATGAAAAACATGAGATTGTACATGTGTGTAAAGATGTAAATAAATTTGTAAAATTACCCACCGGCAAAATCAGCTTCGATATTTTTAGCCTAATCCGGAAAGAGTTAAGCACTTCCGTTTCCATTGCAGTTCACAAAGCCCTCAAAGAGAACAAAGAGATCATATACAGCGATATACGGATAAAAGAAAACAATACATTTCTGCATCTCAACATCAAGGTAAAGCCCCTGAAAGAAAAAATAAAGTCTAAACAACTTTTTGTAATTCTTTTTGAAGAAATAAAAACTGAGAATGCAACTGAAAAGACCCCCGATGAACAAATCATCAACTACGACACATCACAGCAGATAAGGGATCTGGAACTTGAGTTGAAGTACACCAAAGAGAACCTGCAGGCTACCATAGAAGAGCTGGGAACTTCCAATGAAGAACTCCAGGCAACCAATGAAGAGTTGATCTCATCCAATGAAGAGTTGCAATCTACCAACGAGGAACTTCAGAGCGTTAACGAAGAGCTGTATACGGTAAACAGCGAATACCAGAATAAGATCGATGTACTTACCCAGCTTAATAACGACATTAACAACCTGCTTAAGAACACCAATATCGGAACCGTTTTTCTTGACAGAAACCTGCTTATCCGCAAATATACTCCTGCGGTTACAGCAGCAATTAACATCCTTGAAATGGATATCGGACGTCCTATCCATCATATCTCACACAATACTTTTTATGAAAACTTTATTGAAGATATCGAAAATGTGCTTCGTACATTGGTTTCAAAGGAGGTGGAGATAAAAGGAAAAAAGAACAACTGGTTTCTGATGCGTATTTTACCTTACAGAACCCTTGAAAATGCCATTGATGGGGTAGTGATCACCTTTTTTGATATTACTGAAAGAAAGAAATTTGAAGAACAGATCGAACGGAAAAATAACCTGTTGATATCGGTTCTGGATAATAGCCCCATTGCCAATACCATCCTTGATAAAAAGGGGAAGATCACTTATGCCAATCATATGGCAGAAAAAGTTCTGGGCCTCACCAAAGATGAAATAACCAGGAGAGAATTCAATGCTCCCAAATGGAAGATCACTGATGAAAACGGGGAGCCGTTTCCTGAAAAGGAGTTACCATTCGTAAGGGTAATCAATTCGGGAAAACCGGTATTTGATGTTGTTCATCGCATAGAATGGCCTGATGGTACCGGCAAAACGCTCAGCATCAACGGATCACCAATTTTTGATGAGTCAGGAAATACCGATGGTGTAGTTTGCACATTGCTGGATATTACTGAAAAACGAAAGCTGGAAGAAAAGATTAAAAGAGAGAACGACCTCTTTATCCGCATCCTGGAAAACAGCCCCAATGCCAAGCTTATGACCGACAGAAACGGGCAGATAACCTTTGCCAATAAACTTGCCCAGGAACTTCTTGGAATTGAAAATGCACAAATTTCCAGAAAAGGGATCTTTTTTAAAGACCTTGAACTGAAGGAAACAGAATCGTATGAGGGGTATTCATCCATTGTTGAGAAGGTGATAAAATCCGGTAAAACAGCCTACAACCAAAGACATCAGATATGGAAAAATAAGAGTATTGCAGAAACAGTATACATTACCGCATCTCCCTCTTTTGGAGAAAACAAAAAAGTAGAGGGAGTGGTCATGGCATTTGAGAAACACTCAGAACTCATCATTAACTTCGACCTGATGGCAGACCAAATTAGTGCGATCAGCAAAGATGCAAACCAGGGAATCATTACCCTGGATATCAACAGCATAGTTACATCTTGGAACTCAAAGGCTGAAGAGCTTACTGGGATAAAAAGCGATCAGATCCTGGGCAAAAAGTGTTTTGCAAAAAGCAAAAACGGAAAGCAGGAGTTAATCTGCCTGGGTCCCGGAAGAAATAACGAACCTGTTACATGCCTGGAAATTACTGTTAAAATCGGGCAAAAAACATTTGACTTTTCACTGGACAGGCTCAACATAATTAAAAACGATAAAAATCAGGTATTTGGAGCAGTTGGTTATTTTTGAGAAAAAAGTAATTTCTTCAATTAAGAATAGGGGGTATGAAACAGTCTCTGAAAAAAATATTGACAATTATACTGGCAGAGGATGATGAAGGACATGCATTGCTAATAAAACGGAACATAAAGAGATCCGGAATAGTGAATGAAATAGTTCATCTCAGAAATGGAGAAGAGGTATTGAACTACTTCTTATGTAAACCTGAAGGGAAGCAATCAAAAAAG
>SLIL01000389.1 GCA_007135645.1 Bacteroidales bacterium | reverse complement strand
TGAGGTTTACCACCGATATGGGTAAGATGATGTCATCGCAATATATTCAGGCAGGGTGCGACGTTATTGCCATGGTTGACCCCATGACCAGCCAGATTGATCCTGACTCATTTGAAATGTTTGTAACACCCTATGCAAATGAACTTTTTGATTATGTCAGAGAAAACCAGGCCTTGGGCTCATTTTTTGTGTGTGGCAACGCTATACAGAATATCGAAGCCATGTGCCGCTGCAAGCCCGACAACATCTCCATCGACGAGAACATCCCCCTGGACTATGTGCGTGATACATCTCTCGCGCACGGTATTAGTTTTGGGGGCAACATCAAACTAACGGTCTCATTGCTTATGGGAAGCCAGGATGATTGCCGTCGCGATGCCCTCAGTTGCCTGGATACAGGGGGCAAGCAAGGCTTTATCCTTGCACCAGGTTGTGATCTGGCTTTTGACACCCCACCTGAAAATCTGATGGCCGTGGCAGAGCTGGTTTACGACGAAATGCTGCAGGGCAAACTAAGGGCTTCTGCAGCCACTGCCGAATCTATCGAATTGCTCGATCTGACCAATCACTGGCACAACAGTAAGGTTGTAATTGATGTAATCACCCTCGATTCAGGCTCCTGTGCACCCTGCCAGTATATGGTTGATGCTGTGGAAAGAGCTGCCGGTACCTTTGGGGATGATGTTATCACCACAGAACACAAAATCACATCCAAACAGGGCATTCAAATGATGGCCTCATTGGGGGTTAAAAACCTGCCCACAATTGTTATAGACGGAAACATCGAATTTATATCTCAAATTCCACCGGTTGAGCGAATTGCCGACAAAATAAGTGAATACCTTGCAAAAAAGGGCTAGCATACCATTTTACCTGATAACCGGCTTTCTGGGCAGCGGAAAAACAACTTTGCTGACCCATATTCTTAATGAATACTCGTCGAAAAGGCGAATTGCTGTAATCCAGAATGAATTTGCCCCATCAGGTACCGATGGCAAAAACCTGAAACTTACGGGCTTGGATTTTCATCTTGAAGAGATCAATAACGGATCCGTATTTTGTGTGTGTTTGTTGTCCGGTTTCCTGCAAACCATCGAAAAGATCATTCAAAAACATGACCCGGAAATGATTTTTCTCGAAGCATCAGGTATGTCCGATCCCATCAACATATTGGAATTGCTGCAGGGAAAGCAATTCAAGGGAAGGCTTTATCCGGGCAAAATCATTTCGGTAGCAGACGCAGTGAATTTCGAAAAGGGGATGGCAAAGTTCCCGGGGTTCAGGCATCAATTAATGGTAGCTGACATAATTATTCTCAACAAGATTGATATTGTTCAGCACCCTGTTTCTATAGTCCGGGATAAAGTAAAGAAAATCAATCCATTTGCAGAAATCATTGAAACATCATGGTGTCAATTCAATATCCGCGCCATCATTGACCAAAGCATTCCAGAAAGCAGGCCTGCGGCACAATTTCCTCATCAGCAGCCCGGGCCAAGACCTGAAGTCAGTGTATGCGTTTTACGCACACATCAGAAAATAAGTCTTCATTCAATGGAATTGTTTCTAAAAAACCTTTCCCAAATAACCATCCGTGCAAAAGGACATGTAAATCTTACTGACAATACTATAAGGGGCATTCAGTCAGTATTTGACAAGTGGGAATTGAAAGCAATACATGCATACACCGGACCTACTGAAATCATAACCTTTAGCGACAATCAGACACCTGCTGAACTGAAGGGACTATTCTTAAAATATGCGGCATCGTGAATATCTATCAACACAAAATAGAACCCACCCTTGTCTCTGTCGATCCCGGAGCCCTGGCACGCCTAATGGGATTAGACCCCACAGATATTCCCGAACCCTATTCAGGGCTGATCAGCAAAGAGATTGAGTTGATAAGGAGCTATGAGAATTTGCAGGGAGGCTACAGGATTTATGATAAGTTAAGATTTGACACAGAGAAAAACACCATCATTCTTGATGATGTAACTTTCCATGTGGGGAAGCAGGTAATGCAAAATCTGAGATACTCGGAAATGCTGGCTTTTTTTGCCTGTACTGCAGGTGCAGAAATCACTGACAGATCAAAAAAATATATGGGTGCAGGTGATTATCTGGAAGGATATGTTGCTGACCTCACCGGTTCTCTGTTGGTAGAAGCTGCAATGGATCTGTTGCACCAAATACTCTCAGAAGAAATGAAGCAAAAGGGGCTAAAAGTAACCAACCGCTACAGTCCGGGATACTGCCATTGGAATGTTGATGAACAACACCTTCTTTTCTCGCTTCTCCCTGAGAATTTTTGTGGCATCACCTTATCAGAAAGCGCCCTTATGCATCCCATTAAATCAGTAACTGGCGTAATAGGCATCGGCAGAAATGTCCGCTTTATAAATTATGTTTGCAGTGCCTGCTCTGATATTAATTGCATTTACCGGAACTCAGGCGAAACATCAAATAATCTCTGAAAGCTCATATCATGGATGAGTATATCACTCACCTTAAAGCCAACGGAATTGGCTGCAGCAAGGTGGTGTGAGAGCCCGAAAAACAGAATAGGAGGAAAACTAATTTATTTTCCTCCTGCTGGATTATTTTATGAGGAAAAATGAATTGGTTCTTATGTTAGCAGTGCCTTCTCTCGTGCCCGAAAGTAATCTGCAGTTTGCTTTACTAAATGATCAAGGGCTGTTTTATCTGATTTCCCGTGCATGGCGGGGTATGGGTCGCCGGTCATTTAGTTATTTAGAATTTTGATATTCTAACTAGAATAGATTTCATTTTCATGTCAATCTCAACACTATTATATTCTGTTTGTTACGTATCCATTTTCAACTTCAACCAAATCAAGGTTAATAAAATCAAGTAGATGTTGAGATTTTAAATGGTCTTTAAACGCCTGTTCGCAGACAAAGCTCTCTCTGATTATTATTAGGGTAGGGTCGTCAACAGATTGATGTATCTCAAAAGTGATGTTGCCTTTTTCAAGAATTGTCAGCTCCCGAAGTTTCTTAAGTTCACTTTTTGCGAGTGATATATTTTCAGACTTTTTTATTCTTAATGTTCGTGTAGAATGATATAGGGTTTCATTTTTGGGTATTGGTTCTATCAAGTCCCACAAGTTTCCAAATATGTCTTCAAACACGGCAACAGTTCCATAAGTCTCCATGCTTGGTTCTCGCACGATTTTTATCTGATTGTTGAGTAAATTTTGATAATCCCGCTTAAAGTTATCTGTGTGCAAAAAGAGAAATACCCGTCCGCCGGTTTGGTTTCCAATTCTGCTTATTTGCTCTTCGTTCACCGCCTTGGCTAACAATAAGGAACATCCATATGCTCCTTTCGGTGTTACAACAACCCATCGTTTGGTTTCTGACAAAGCTGTATCTTCTGTAAGCGAAAAATGCAGCTTATGAGTGTAGAATTCTATTGCCTTATCATAATCGTCAACAACAATAGCAACATGAGTTAGATTCTGTTTCATCCTAAATGTCCTATTAATACTCAATTTCAATACTTACGTCTTCGCTGGTCTCTGGCAGACTTAACAGTAACAGTCCCCCGTTGAATTGAACCGAAGATGTATTGATGGCAGCACCGTTTATCCTGATTGCGGAAGGTTTTTTAGCCGAATATGCGGCAAATGTAGCACTTTCCGACACTTTCACCACCACGGCATTATGTGTATGCTGGATAGAAAGAATGGTTTTGGGAGCATTGTATTTGTTTACCAGCCCGAAAGCGGCAAATTCGTTTTCAATGGGAACGATCACAAACAGCTTTTTGTCCATGCGATGGAGTGATAAGCGTATGCTTTCGTGGTAAGATGCCAGCACCATTTCGCCAGAGAAATGTTCAAAAACAGCAAATTGCTCACCTTTCAAACCCACCACATCAGCCGGGCTGAATGTACCGATTACTTTATCCGCATGGGCAACATTCCATGCCCCCAGCAAACCTGTTTTCCCAACTGTGGAAAAGGCTTTGAATGGTTTGTGCTCCTGTATCTGAAAAATACAGTCAAGGGTAGGCCGGGATGGCTGATCGGCCCGCAAAACTTGCCCGTTTTTCAAGGCGAGCTTCTTCAGTATCTCCACATTTTGTTTTCCTGGTTCATCGGTTATGTAGGCAGGCCCAGCTGAAATGGCCCTTGCAATGGCATGGTATTCAGCATTGGGGCGGTAGGTCTGAAACATATCGAAATCGGGAAATACAAACTGCGAAAACCAGATGGAATTGTGATGGCACATAAGCACATGGGCAGCAGCATTGCAACTGTAGGCCATTTTGTAGTTATCATCGTTATCAGACGGATAATAATCTTCGGAGCCCCGGGCAACTGCAGAATTCCCAAAGTGATACAACACTGCCGGCACCATATCGAAACAGTTGATGATATTGCCATCAAAATGCTTAAACACATTATCCTGGAGTGCTTTTTCATACAGTACCCCCGACTCTTGAAGCGAAAGTTTTTCATTGGCGGCCCGGCTCAGCATATCCTGATTGTCAACCTTCACAAACGAGATCCCCTCGCTCTTGAGATAGGTGTACCACTGATCGAAAAATGCGGTGGCAGCACCATTTAGGGGAGAGGGCATGTGCATATCCGAATAGTTATCATGCAGCCAGATAATGCGGTCGTTATAGGTGTGCATATCAGACTCAAACTGCTTATACAACTCCGAGTCTTTTTTGATGCCTTCCCAATAACCATTGAGGGTATGCCAAACACCAAGATGTTCTATACCATATTTTTTAAGTTCTTCCACCAATGGCCTGAAGCCACCGGGGAATTTTTTTTCATCGGGTTCAAAAGCAACCAGTTTTTCATCATCTGTTGTAAGCCAGCCATCATCAATGAGCATAAATTTAAGGGGGAAGCCCAGGTCATGAAAACTCCTGGCTACAGCTACCAGCTTTTCTGCGGTTACATCAAAACCCAGTGCATTCCAGCTGCACCAGCCAATTTTTTCAAGAATACCGGGGAAGGTTTTCTTTTTCCTGAGGTTGCTTTCCAGCCCCATTTCAACCATGGCGGTTTCTATAAGATTTTCAACCATTTGGTAAAAATCATTGCCAAATGCCATGGCTACAATGGGTATATCGCCCACATTGGCTGTAGTATCTTTTTTGGAAACTGATTTAATCTCAATCCATTGTCCATCGCGGCCAATCACCCCGCAAAATCCTTTTCCCACCATGGGCAACATGGCCGCATACATGCCATTGTCGTATTGCCAGTAAGCAAACTGATTAAAAGACTCTTCCAGGTCAGCTATTTGGTTGAATGGCGATGGCCGTGTCCAGGATCGATTGGGAAGGTAACTGTTCAGGGCAATCCCGGTTTTTAATCCCGGAAATCCGCCTATGCTTACCCCAATATTGTCAGAACCTTTTATAACGCGGGTTAGCGGATCAACATAAAACATTACTACCTGTTTGTCATCAACAAGTTTATGGTTTAAAGCAATATTAGCAGGCTCACTATTATTTCTATGATGATTGGGGTTCTCGCCCCTGGTTTTGCAAACCAGGAAAGGTTGTATGCCTGACGCCAATGATTTGCCGTCAAAAT
>SLIL01000247.1 GCA_007135645.1 Bacteroidales bacterium | reverse complement strand
TCTTCATTGCCTGGTATATTATTTTACCATTCGTACTGGTTTGTTTTAAATCTTCTTTCTTTTTTTACAACTGCGAGTCAGGACAAGGGATCCTGCCATGAGCCTTGGAAGGAGCGCCCTGGTTAAACTGATAAATAATGGAGATCTCATGAGCTCCACCCGTATTGTTTATCAATCTGCTGATGGTGAAATCGTAACTGTATCCAATGCGCAGGTCATTGGTTCTTAATCCCCCCATAAGCACAAAAGCATCATTGTTCATGATACCTGCTGCATGATTGTTGAAAATGGGAATACCCCGGTAGAGCAATCCCAGCGAAACCGGATCCCTGGACCAATAGACTCCCAGGTCGAATTGATTGAATTTTCCCTGATTCTTGTAAAGGGCCGCAATGGATATGCTTTCCTGAATCTGTTGTGCATAATTGCTGCCGTAAGTAAAACGATACCCTCCAAATAATGCAAACTTCAGGGGGATCCTGTCTTCACCGTTGCTGGTCATGGATTGGTTGGGAGTCATCATATTGTCTACCGTGAGTCCTCCCCATGTATTGTGTGAATAGATCAAAACCGATGAAGTAGCATCGAAATATCCTGTTCTGTCAATTTCAATATTGGTAATACTGCTGGATGCATGATTGCCATCCAGACGAAGCTGATCGCCAAAGATCAACCGGCTGGGGTCAATGGTACGGTCTTCATAAACAAATTGCAACCCCGGGCGAATGGTCCAGTTATGATCAATCTTAAAATTATAGGAGTAAACCAATCCGCCCCTGGTATTGGCTAAACGTCCGCTACCTGCCTGATCGCGCATAAGAAGTAGGCCTACACCACTTCTGTAGTTATGGAAATAATGATCAAAAGAAAATGCATAGGTAACAAATGCACCCGGAATCTGGGGCCACTGATTGCGGTAGTTCATTACAATACGCGATCCATTGGTGGATCCGGCAAAGGAGGGGGCAAGGGTGAGGGGAGCAGCGTAAAACTGCGAAAACTGAGGTGCCTGTCCGGATGCAGATATGGAAATAAAGAACAATAAAAACCACAAATAACCCAGTTTGGGTAATTGTGTCTTCTTTTTTATGAGTGCGTTCCTGACCATGTTGGGTTTTGGTAAATTTCTGTCCGGTATTTTGGCTATGTTTTGTTTGTATTTATGTGCTTTTTATTTTTTGTGTCGGTTAATCATGTTTATTTTGCTGTGGGAAGCTGCTTTTTGTCAGGTGATTATGACTTTTCCCTTTACTAATATTTTGATAACAACAAAGTTAGAAGGCCTCTGTCAATTTTTTCACAGAGTTAACACCTGATTTGAGGCGGTTTATTTTGCATGAAACTACCGGGTGATTTCACCTGGTGTTTTTTAGAAGTCAGATTATTAGTTTCTTGCAGGTTGTTTTAACAAGAAGGTATTATGGATGTAAATCAGATTTTGCCAATTGTGAATAAAAAAAAGGAAAGCTTTTGGGCTTTCCTTTCTTTACATTATAATAGGTGTGTTATACTAATTTCCAATGATCAGTTTTCTGAATACTAAACCTTCAGATGTTTTGATTTGAACGGTATAATATCCCGGGTTTATTCCCGATATGTTGATGGATGCAGAAACACCTTTGATATTTTTTCTGGTTATGAGATGCCCTTTATTGTTCCATAAAGATATTTCTTCCAGATTGTGCCTGCTGTTGATATAAATCATTTCATGGGCAGGATTGGGAAATAAAACCAATTCGCTGTGAAGGTTGCCAGGATCATCGATAATATTTGTCAATATGGGAAGCTCTAAAAGATCCCCACCCTGCGGCAGTGCAGCAAAAAGTGAAACGGGAGGACCGTTACTATTATTGGCCTGACTGGCAAAACCGGAGGATAAAATGACTACTCCTTTATTTTCCATTCCCCAGGTGTGAAATTGAGCACCATATTCTCCGGTACCCCATTCGCTGGTATGCATATTCAGCAAGTAGTCATAGGTTTGCAGCTCATGATAACCTGAAAACTGGCCATAGTTGAAGTTGGTTGTCAATGTGTCCCCCGTATCTTCAAGGGAGTAGGATACAGCCTGCAGATCGGTAGAGCCATGAAACAGCAAAAGGTCTGTATTTCCGGTAGAGGCAGAATTTTCCCTGCCTTCATGCATTTTGATCTCAAACGGTTGATAAGGAGTATAGCCCTCTTCCTCCATAAGGCCTGTAAGGATAGCTATATGGGATGTTTCAGCATTGAAATGGATGTTTTCTGAATATATAGAGTTTTCTTTATCACCCATGGCGATCTTTACTTCAAGGGGAAAGTGGTACCCAATGGGGATTTCCATGAAGGGTGTGGCCTGCCTGAAGGATAATCCTTCTATGAAAGGCCTGTTGTTAATAAAAATGTCTATATCCCTGGGGTCATCCAACGGGGAATTATGGATAAACTGCACCCTTGCAAACTTCCATGGGTCGCTGCCGGGCATTATGGCAAACATGTCATAAACTACCATGTCACCAGAAACCTGGACCGTTCTGTTGGGCCATGCCTCCCATTCACCTCCTTCCCAGCCTTCATTGATAAAGTATTTGTACTCGTATTCACCGGGAGGAAGTTCAAAAGTTGCTGTAAAGATCCCTTCAGATTCATTGAGGGGTTCCATAAGCTGCATGTCAGGGATAGATCCGGGTTCGGCCCAGTCGAGAATAGATCCGGTAATGTAAAGATTGTCATAAAAATCATCAAAGATCAGGTAGGGTACATTGCCCATATCAACCCTGAAGGTGACCGTAAACAGGTCAGGGTCATAGCCGGGATCAAAAAAGAAGGTGGTGTTGGCATGGGCATCACGGTTTACAATGGAACCGGTGGTGGGTGGATTTTCCGGATCAATGGTGATGTTGTCAGAGTTGAACTGAACGGTCCTGTTTGGAAGGGAAGGTGTACTGGTAATGTAGAATTTTTCATTAATGGTGTGAAACTGCTGCTCATAGAGTCTGTTGGTAGTGAGCAGCAAATGTCCTCCCTGGTAATAAAACCCTTCTTCAAATGGGATAAAAATGGTGTTATCTCCGGAAGGGAAATCGATCTCCCCTTCAAATACAAGCTGATCATCTGTTACTGGAATAAACCCTCCTGCAAGATCTTCAAGCTGGGTATGCTGCATATATATCCTGACAGGTCTTTGTGGCAGGTTGGAACTGAAATTGCTGTAAAATGCAATTCCTGTGATCAGTCCTTGCTCAAGTAAAAGTTCATCATCAAAATAGATGGTCTGTGCCAGACTGTTTCTCCAGTAAAAATCAAACGGGATACGATAATTAGGCAATTCATTGCCTGTTCCAATGGTAACTGCCAGCGTACCCTCGGGCATTACATTTATAGACAGGGGAGGGGTCTTGTTGTTTCCGGGGTTGGCATCTCCTTCCAGCAACACTTCTCCTGAAATGGAGAGATCTCCCTGATGGTTAGACTGTGGTGTCCAGGGGATCTCTATTTCCAGCAATTCGCCTGCATTGATCTGTGGCCCTGAAACAGAGGCCAACTCCTCAAGATCACTGGTGATCAGTCGCACCAGATAATCATTCTGGGACGCAAATCCAGGGTTGCTTACCTTTACTGTATAAACCGATTCCTGTCCCACTGAAGGGGTCAGGTTTCCTGAGACAGACATTGCTGCCAGATCATCATCAGCAGGGATGTAACAAGAGATAGTTGCTTCCCAGCCAGGTCTGGTAATGCTGAAATCCGAAGTAAACCTGAATGTAAGTGCTCCCGTATGATGGGTAGAGGTAATATCCTGAAGCGGTTCAGGGACACCTGCTCCGGAAAACTGACCCACAAGAAGCTCCGATGAAACTTCGTCTCCATCGTACACATAAAGAAAATCGTAATTGGCTTCGGTATTAAAGCTGGTAAACTGCATGTTTATTTTTGCCCCTTCAGTCTCAGGGAAGAATGTAATTGTAAAGTCTTCATTGTTCTGATAATCATTATCGGGCCCTCCCGAATCGAAGAATGTCCCTTCGCAGGTGGTAACAGTGCCGTTAAACATAAAAACAGCCCCTTCGGCTGCGAGCAAAACCTCCTCAGAAGTTGCTGAACCACCCGCTCCCACATGGTTTACAGGCACAATTGTATAGGAATAAAACCCGATCCCGGGTAGGGTTTCATCCAGAAACGCAGTTTCTCCGCCATCGATGGTAAATGTTGCACCGTCAGGGTTTCGGGTGATCTGGTATTCGATGAGCGATGAAGGGAGATAAAAACCTCCGTTCTGTCCCTCAGTGGGAGCATCCCAGGTGAGGGATCCATTGTTGTCTATGTCTTCCAGGTTAATATTACTCACAGCAGCAGGTAAATCATGGCCAATATAGACAGAAAGATTGACGGGTGGGCCATATCCTGCATGGTTTACGGCCCTGATCCTGTAAAGGTAAGTGCCGTTGTCATCAATCTCTTCATCATGATATTCCATATATTCGCCCGGTTCGATCCCGGTAAAAAACACCAGTTCTTCACCGTCCCGGTAGATAAAAATGGTGTCCAGCAGGGTAAGGGGTTCGCCTTCAAAGGTAAGTACAGGGTTGGTCCATGAGAGTAATGCCGAGAGTTCTCCGGATTCATCGGCCACAACGGTAAAGTCGGAAACAGCTGCCGGTGCATCGGGTTCAGCGGCATCCAGTATGGGATCAAATCCAAACACAGCTTCCACACCCGTATTGAATGGATCAAGCCAGGTGCTCATTCGGGTGGCATCGGTGCCTCCTCCGGTCCAGGAAATGCCAATGCGGCCGTACCAGTCCGACAACAGGTTTCCACAGGCTGCATATCCTCCGTGCAGCTGGCCTAAGATCCTGCCCTGGGGGTCAAAAATCGGGGAGCCTGAGGAGCCGGGCTCAGTGGTAGTACCCCCATCCCATGGGCCTATATGCCAGTGGGATGTTCCTGAGCCGGGGTTGCCCAGGTACGAAGCAGCCTGAACACCGCCTTCGGCCCAGCTGAATTTTTTTATATCAGCCCTGGGATGGTGTATCCCGGTGATCACCCCTTCAATTTCTGAATCCAGGGTTCGGTTCCACCCGGAAAAATATACATTGTAATCCTCCGGAATAGCCTGGTTGAACTCCATCAACCAGAAGTCAGAAGTGCTGTGGCGTGCCCTGTCAACAGCACCCGACATGGCATCGTGGGGCGGCACGGTTGCAGGATTCGCGCAGGTTTCACTTTGCCAGTTGAACCAAACCACGATGGTTGCAGGATTTCTGTAACAGTGATTGGCAGATAAGAAATAAGGGGTGCCATCACTTTCAGCATTATTAATAAGTACTCCAGAGCAAAAACCATTTCCACCTGTTACCAGCATCCCTACCGAGCGGATCTGATCCTCCCAGCCCTCGCTTTCGGGGCAGGCAACATTGAGGTTGCACCAGCCTGCATCTCCAAATCCTTTGCTGAAATACTCTCCCGGGCCCCTGTATCCATGGGTAACCCGCCACAGGTTCAATTCTCCTTTAAATTCAACATCAGCAGGCTCATAATATTCTATGATTACCTGATCGCCGGGAAGAAGAGTGGTGGCAAAATAGCCGTCTTCCTGGTTATTTAAATGCGAAAAAGC
>SLIL01000393.1 GCA_007135645.1 Bacteroidales bacterium | reverse complement strand
GTATATGTAGATGTGTGGAAACCCCGCATCAGCCCCATCCGCTTTAAAGTAGAAGGTGGGCCCGGAGGAACCTTTGAACACGAATCCATGGAGCCCCAGACCCTTACTGAGCAATGGGAAACCATGGTATTTTATTTCCCCGAGGCGGACGGTGAATATCCCATTATCGCCTTCATGCCCGACTTTGAAGATCCCCTGACCCTGGATGAAGACATTGTGATCTTTTTTGACAACATCAGGGTAGGAGATGCCCCGGTGTCAGTGGAAGAAGTTGTTTCCTCCCCAGGCAATATCCGGATATTCCCCAACCCAGCCAACAATGTGGTACAGGTTATAACAGACGCTGGTGCTACCATCAGCTTGTTTGACATTACCGGAAGGCTTGTAGAACAGAAAGTATCAGCCAATGGACAGGCTGCTTTTAATGTTTCCCAACTTTCTGAAGGGATGTATATCATCAGGGTAACTGCAAACGGTATCTCCGCTTCGCAGAGACTTATGGTATACTGATCTGATGGTCTGTCCTGAAGCATCAACTTTCAGGGCAGACCTGTTTTTTTACTGCTGCAAAGCAAGACTCTGAGAATTTTTTAATCATCTAAAAACAGCATTTTTTAAACCAACCGCTTAGCTATGAAAAAAATAATAATTCCCTCACTGTTGTTTTTGCTCCTCACTCATACCCTGTGGGCGCAAATAACAGTAAGAGGTATCGTTAGCAGTGCCGATGACGGCTCTACGCTACCAGGAGTAAGTGTGGTTATTGAAGGAACAACAACAGGGACAACTACCGATATTGACGGCAATTATTCCCTGAACAATGTTCCTGAAAATGCCAACCTGGTATTCTCTTTTATCGGGATGCAACGAGTGGTCGTTCCCGTTGAAGGCCGCACAGAGATCAATGTATCCCTTCGAAGCGATATGATAGGAATTGATGAGGTTGTTGTGATCGGCTACGGTACAGCACGATCATCAGACCTCACTGCTCCCATTCCTGTTATCAGTGGTACTGATATTATCAGGAATATTACCACCAGCCCCACATCAGCCCTTCAGGGTGCTGCACCGGGCATCCAGATCATCAACAGGGGTGCTCCCGGCTCTACGCCAGAGGTGATTGTGAGGGGTATCGGTTCTATGCAGGGTGCGCAACCACTGTATGTTGTAGATGGTATGTTTTATGACAACATCAACTGGTTGAGCCCTAACGATATTGAATCCATCGCAATCCTCAAAGATGCATCTGCTGCTTCCATTTATGGTGTAAGGGCTGCCGGAGGAGTCATCCTGGTTGAAACCAAACAGGGACGAAGAGGAGAAGGAATCATCATTGAGTATGACGGCTATACCGGATATAACTCCACCAGCAACATCATGCGCATGACCAATACCGAACAATATTCTACTCTGCTTATTGAACAGGGATCTTATTCAAGACTTATCCCCTCCGTTGATCTCTGGGGAGGCAGGGACTTTACTCTTAATGGAGAGAATTATGTTATTCCGGCAACGGATACCGACTGGTACGATGAGCTGCTGGGTACAGGTATGGTGATGAATCACTCACTCACATTCAGGGGAGGTACAGAAACCACACGTTATCATGTGGGTGGCAGCTATCTCAGCGAGGAAGGCCTGCTCAATTCCAACGAAAGATTTGAAAGAGCCAACCTGAAAGCCAGCGTAAACTTCAATCCCTACAGCTTTATTGATTTCGGAACAAATATCATCCTTAACCATAACCTTTCACGCGACCAGGGTTCGGTGTGGGGTGGTATGTATACTGCGGTTCCTACTATTCCTGTGCGTGAAGAAGATGGCACCTACGCCGGGGTTATACAGGCAGGCTACCAGGTAGGCCCGGTAAACAATCCAGTTGCTATCCTTGACTTTTCTACAGGAAACCACAATTTTACCCGTGGCACCAACCTCATGTATAATGCACATGCCAATGTAAACCTGTTGAGCGACAACAGACTGGTATTCAGAACCCAGTTTAGCCATGAGCTCAGAAATATAAGCAGCAGGGTATATGAGCCTGTATATTTTGTAGATGATAAACTGCGCAACGAAAACTCAACCCTCAGAAAAACCCATAACTATTACAGCAGTGTGCACCTGGATCATACACTTACCTTTAGAGAAAGCCTTGGCAATCACAATTTTACCCTTTTGGGTGGATTCTCTACCCGCCAGGTTGACGCCCGAAACCTCGGAGGAAGTGCACGTGATGTTCCGGGAGGGCCACCAGAGTTTTTCTACTTCGGTAATGCTACCGATCCTGATCCCGCAAATTTCAATGTGTTCGACGGAGGATTTGCAGAAAGAGGTGTTTCTGCTTTCGGACGATTGATGTACAACTTTGATAACAAATACCTGCTGAATACAACTTACAGGGCAGATGGTACCGATAAATATTCCGAAACATGGGGTTATTTCCCTTCTCTGGGTATAGGTTGGGTAGCCAGCCAGGAAAATTTTATGGCTGATGTGGACTTTGTCAACTTTCTTAAACTCAGGGCCAGCTGGGGGCAGCTCGGGAACAATGCAGTACCAAGGGAATCCGGAACACGTGAGGTGTTTACCGGGCTGAATAACTCCTATATTTTTGGAAACGACATGATTGTTCCAGGGTATGTATCCAGTGTATTCTTTAATGAGTTGCAATGGGAAATAACTGAAGAAACCAACATAGGAATCGAATTTTCGACCCTCGATGAAAGACTGTTTGCAGAAGTGGACTGGTTTAACCGGGTCACGAAAAATGCTGCTATCTGGACCAGCAATCTAATGGGAGCAGGCGGACTCGTGAGAAATGTGGGAGAGATACTCAACAGAGGTACCGAATTTTCCCTCTCCTGGAAGGACAATGCCGGCGATTTTACTTACAGTATCAGAGGGAACCTTGCCACCCTGCACAATGAAGTACTTGATCTGGGCGGACAACCCTACATTGATGCCGGATCGGCTGAATTCAGGAGAAGATCCCAGGTAGGTCATCCCCTGTACTCTTTTTACGGATACAGGGTAATTGGTGTTTACCAGACCTGGGAAGAGATCTTTGAGCATATTGATACCGATGCACATCCGCAGGTACAGCCAGGTTTTCTTAAATTCGAAGATGTAAATGGCGACGGAATTATTGACGAAAACGACCGGCAGTTTCTGGGTGCCAATATCCCAAAATTCACCTATGGAGGGCAGGTTAGTCTTGAATACCGCAACTTCGACCTCTTTGTTTCTGTGTATGGTGTGCATGGCAACAAGCTCATAAACAGGCTCAGAGGTAACAGGGCATGGCATGCCGATTACAACTTTGACCTTGACCTTTACGAAAACCGATGGACGGGTGAAGGGTCTACCAATTCCTACCCTTCAGCAACCGGTATGGTAAACTCCTGGAACTTAACCCCGCTCAACTCTTTTCTTGTGGAAGACGGATCCTTCTTCAGAATTCAAAACATTACCCTGGGGTACACTTTCCGCAACTTATTGCCAGGCAGCCAGACAGGCTCAACGGTAAGGATACGTTTTGCAGCTCAGAACCCGGTTACCTTCTTTAAGTTTAACGGATTTACACCCGAGGTTACCGGTCAGGGAGAAGCTGCCGGTGTTTACCCTATCCCAACAAGTTTTATTGTAGGATTAAATATTACTTATTAAAAACGATTCAAAATGAAGACACCTAAGAATTATATACTCACATTACTGGCAATCTCCTTTCTTTTTATAAGTGGGTGCGAGGACTTTCTGGATAAAGCCATAGAAGGCCAGATACCACTGGAGGAGATTGATTATACCGACGAGAGCAAAATGTATGAACCCGTTTCGGGGGTTTATGCAAGAGCAAACGCCAATAACCTTCACCACTGGGCAAACCAGTGTATGCTGAATTTTCGCAGCGATTTTATTTTCAAAGGAGCCCATGCCAATGATCAACCTGTAATGGAAGACATTCAGGATTTCCGCTACGAGTCCATGCGCGACGCCTGGTTTGTAAACAACCTGTGGGTGGCCCATTTTGGATTGATCCGCGATGCCGATGCAGCATTGGAAGAGCTGGAACGCTTTGCTGAGCATGCATCAGATCAGAATCTGGTAAGGCAATACAAGGCAGAGGTAAGATTTTTCAGGGCTTTGGCCTATTGGAGAATGGCCCGTATTTATGGTGACATCCCTTACTACGATAAACTTACCGTAGCGGGAGCTCTTAGGAGGGCACCAAGAATGGAAGCCCTTGAATATGTTAGAAAAGAACTCAATGACATGGTCAACCATCTCCCGGAGCAACACCCGGCCAACCTGCAAAGAAAGGGTGGAGTAACAAAATGGGCTGCCTTTATGCTTCTTGCAAAGGTTGCAGCCGATATGCATGACTACCAGACCATGCTTACGGCCTCGCAGGCTATTGTGGAAAGTGGAGTATTTTCCCTTTACCCCGACTTTTATAACCTTTTTAAAAGGCCCGGTGAATTTTCCGTTGAAAACATTTTTGAAATGAACCATACCGATTTTGGTTCTGCCTCGGGCAACACCTCCTGGATTGACCAGTATTATGTGGCCCATGGTATTAAGCAACAAGGTGGTACCCGGTACGACGGGGGTTCTTTCAACAGTGGCTGGGGATTCTCCATGCCTGCGCAGAAGTACATCGACTTTATGGAAGAGCGGGGAGAGGGTATACGGCTGGAAACCAGCATTATTTACCCCAATACCACCACCATAGACGGTGATTCCATAGGCAGGATCCCTGCCGACCTGCAGGCACTGCTCGACCGCTACAATGATGAAGGGCGCGGAGCTGCCGAAGCTTTCTGGTTTAAAAACTATCTGCCTTACAACCAGCAAACCCCGGGCAGGTATCAATACGGAGGCTTTAACAATGTAAGGATCTTCAGGTATGCCGAAGCTTTGTTGCTTTATGCCGAAGCACTGATCCATGTCAATGGACCGGGAGCAGGTGATACCTACATCAACCAGGTAAGAGACAGGGCGGGCATGCCTCCCATTTCAGGAGCCACCATTGATGACATTCTCGATGAAAGGGCAGCAGAACTTGAGTTTGAATGGGGTGCTGACCGCTTCTTTGATCTTGTCAGACTTGATCGCACCGGGGAGCTGGGGCCCAACTTCGTTAAAGGAGAACATGAGTTTTACCCAATCCCTACGGTTCAGATAGACCTGCAGCCTGGTTTGGCTGAGCCTCCCGTTCCCGGAACTTTTCCCAATTAATATCCAATATTCTATTTAGTATTTTTCAAATCAATTCAAATCAGTTACAAACCTAAATTATTAAAACCCATGAAAAAATTAACAACTTTAATGGCAAGCATGCTGTTATTCACAGCATTTGCCAGCAGCCAGGTGCTCGAGGATTTTGAGCACATTCCAATGAACTGGTTCTCCCTGGGCGAAAATGGTTTTGTTCAGGTAGTTGCCAACCCTGATCCTGAAGGCAATACCGGCCATTACGTAGGCGAATTTACCCGGGGGCAGGGTGATCCCTGGGGCGGTTTCTGGTCGCCACTCCCTGAACCCCTTGACATGGACCAGTATTCTTACATTTTTGTGGATGTATGGAAACCACGCATCAGCCCGGTTGT
>SLIL01000117.1 GCA_007135645.1 Bacteroidales bacterium | reverse complement strand
TAGGCCGAAGTAGAATTGTTTATCCCGAGTTTGAATCCAGGGTAGCTCAATCGCTGGACAACTGGAGAAATCAAACAGGCAATCAAACCCCGGGTCCCAGGGAAACCTTCCAGATCAGACAACAGGTATGGGATCAGATGGTTAGAGAAAAGCTTCTTGAGCGCGAGTTTGAAAGACTGGGAATCGTTATTTCTGCCGATGAATTAACAGAACTCATCATAGGGAGAGACCCCCACCCTGCAATCATTCAAAGTTTCACCAATCCTGCCGATGGATCTTTTGACCCCCAGACCGTAATTGAGTTTGTGCAAAACCTGAGTTTTATGGATCCTTCCATGCAAAACCAATGGTTTATGCTTGAAGATTTTATCAGGGAACAAAGAAAAGAGACCAAATTACAGACGATGATCAGAAAAGGTTTCTTTGTTCCTGAGGTTCTGGCACAAATGGACTATCAGGATAAAAACGCCAGCGTAGATGTAAGAGTAATCATGAAACGATTCGATGCAATCGACGACAGTCTGGTTGTAGTTACCGACAGAGACCTGCGCAGCGTTTACAACGAGCACCGTCATAAGTTCAGGAGAGAGAAGTCACGCGACCTCGAATACGTGGTTTTCCCCATTTTCCCCTCCGAGCAGGACAGGGAAGCCATCAGGCAGGAAACAGAACGCCTTAAAGAAGAGTTTATCCGCACTGATAACGTGCAGAATTTCATCAATGCCAATTCTGACCGCCGCTTTGATTCTAATTTCTATGGACCAGGAGAACTTTCTCCCATGATCGACAGCTTGATGTTTGCATCAGAAGTGGGTACTGTTTATGGCCCCTATGTAGACAACAATGCTTTCGTGGTAGCCAAGCTCACCGAAGTGCAGTTTCGTCCCGATTCCATGCGTGCATCCCATATTCTTGTATCGCACAGAACATCACAGGCTGCCACTCCCGAAACTACCCGTACCAGGGAACAGGCACAGGCCAAAGCCGACAGCTTGCTGAATATTGTAAGGCGTTCACCCAACACCTTCGCCATGCTTGCCTCAGAAGTTTCTGACGATCCTTCGGCCTTCACCAACCAGGGCGACCTGGGCTGGTTTCCCGATGGTGCCATGGTGCCCGGATTCAACGAAGCGGTTATAGAAAACCCTGTGAATTCATTTACCGTTGCAGAATCAGAATTTGGATTTCACGTGATCCATATTACCGGAAAATCGCGGGCCACTAAGAAGGTTCAGGTAGCTCAGCTCACCCGTGAGATTGTTTACAGCAATCAAACCTTCCAGAGAGTATTTGGTGAAGCCAGTGCTTTCTCTTCAGCATTACGCGATAACGATGATTTTGATGCCGTAGTGGAAGAAAAGGGACTGAGCAAACGGGTTGCTGACAACATCAGGCCCATGGACAATTCAATTCCTGGTATCGACAACCCAAGAGGAATAATTCAGTGGGCGTTTTCTGAGAGAACCCAGAAGGGCAGTATATCGCAGATCTTTGATCTGGACGGCAGGTTTGTTATTGCCAGGGTTGCAAGAGTAAGAGAAGAAGGCATCCCCTCGCTGGATGAGATCAGAACTGAGATCAGAGAAATTGCACTGCGCGAAAAGAAAGCGCAAATGATCGCCGAGCAGTTTAATGCCGCCCAGGGTGCAACCATTGATGAGAAGGCTGAATCACTGGGACTGGAAGCACGTACCATTGAAAACATTCGCTTCAATACAACCAGCCTGCAAGGCTTTGGAGCAGAACCCAGGATTATTGGAAGTATTTTCGCTTTCAACGAGGGTGAGATCACCAAACCTCTTCAGGGAAATAATGGTGTTTTCATGATGGAGATCCTTCGCAAAGAACCTGCTGTTGAACCTGAAAGCTTTGCCTCTCAGCAAAACCAGCTCAAGAGTGCTTTCAGAAACAGGGTTCCCAACGAATTTGTAAGGGCCATGAGAGAAAGTGCTGACATTACCGACAACAGACATGAATTCTATTAAAATACGTTACTATTAATAGTAACTTAATGAACCCGTTTCTCTTCGAAGCGGGTTTTTTTTTACCTTTGGACTTATGTCTGTTTAAAAGCAGTATTTCAATTTGATACTTCCCTGATAAACTCATTCTCAAACCCTGAAACCCAAAACATCGATGCAGCAATCACATCTTAAAACGTTAATGATAGACTCCGGAACAGGATTTTACAAGATCCTCAGGCATGAAATAGGCAATTTCTGGGGACCGGTAGACCTGGGGATCCACCTGGCAAAAAAATACGACAGCCTGAACATTGGTACAGGCCTTCTGGCCGGATCAATTTTTCCCGGATCCAACAGGCTTGTATTTAATGGATTCAGTCCAAACTGGCATGGGTTCTATATTTCTTCCATGGGGGGTGCCGGACTGGTGTTTGATAACCTGGGCCTCAACATGGTATCCATTACCGGAAGGGCATCTGCCCCATCCTTGCTTTACCTGAACCGGAACCATGGAGAAGAGATTGAAGTTGAAATAGTACCTGTAAATCTGGAAATCGTTTGGAATGAAGGGAGAAAAGGGGTTTATTCACTCATGCAACATACCCTTGATACCTTCAGGGATCGTTACGAGAATGACCCCAGAGTGCTGGCTACCGGGCCTGCTTCTCTATATACCGATTCCGGCGCCATCGGTTCTGCCCCAATCCGCAAGGGAAATGTAACCTGGGTAGATTGCTGGGCAGGAAGAGGCGGTTTTGGCACCAAGCTATTGCAGCAGCATGGCATCGCGGCCATTATCTATGGAGGGACTTTCATTGACGAAGATTTTCGCGACCGCAACGTGGCTGACTCATGGTTCCAGGACCACTACCAGATGAAATTGTCGGCCAAGGATCTGGAGACCACCACCAAATACAGGTACGATCCGGCTTTCAATACAGGGGGCACCTTTGGTGTAAATTTCGCAACCATACAGGATTACATTATTGCATTCAATTACAAAACCATTCACTGGAGCGATGAAAAACGGCTAAAGCTGCACAAGGAATATATCCTGGATCACTACTTAAAGCAGTTTAATGAGGAGACCATCATCCCCAAACAGCAAAAAACCTGTGGTGAACCTTGTGCCGCCGTTTGCAAAAAGCTCAACAACCACTTTAAAAAAGATTACGAGCCCTACCAGACCATGGGCCCTTTGTGTGGTATATTTGACCAGCGAGCTGCCGAGCTTACCAACCAGAAGGCCGACTCCCTGGGGTTTGATGCCATTTCCATTGGAGGGGTATTATCATGGCTCATGGAATGTGTTGCCGACGGTCTTATCAAACCCGAAGAACTGGGCTTAAAAGAAAAGCCGGTATTTGAAATGGAGGGATTCAACCTTGTGGAAGACTCCATGCACAATGCAACTATTGCCATGGCCTTGCTTGATGAAATGGTGAAGCCGGACAGTCGCATCAACCTTATGGAAGGAGCCCGGAAATATGCCCGCAACCTTGCACGGGTAAAGGGAATGGAGGTACTCAATAAGTTCGTGTATACAGCATTTGCACGTCATGGCTGGATGGTACCCAACCAGTACTGGACACCCGGTGTGTTGAGCCCCATGGGGATCATGGGAAAATACTACAACGATTACGGCAAGGAGTTTATCACTCCACGCGAGCTGGGAAGAAGAAACGCCCAGCGGATGATCAAAGAGATCATGCTCGACAATACAGGCATCTGCCGCTTTCACAGGGCATGGGCAGAGGATATTATGCCCCACATCATTGAACAGCTCTTCGGAAACAAGGAAAAATTCCTCCGCTCCGTGTCTCTTACTGCAAGCCGCATCAACAGCCGCAATGCCTCTGTTTTCTGGGAAAGTAAGCGCAACATCGAATATGTGCATACTTTTCTGAAGAAAAAACACCTTAACGGTGACAAAAATCCGGAGCTGGAAGCATGGTTGAACAAATTCAATGAGAATCCCAAAAATGCAGCCCTTGATTTCTGGTACGAAATACATAAGGGCGTGCATGAATCGCTGAGAGAATTTCCTGACTAATAAGGATCTATTGCAAACGAGACAGGTTTTTTCTTTTTTTTACAGTTTTTAAATATTTTTCATAACTTAGCACTCTGCAAAGCCACCAAGCACATCTTAAGGAACCAAAGCATCGCAACCATTAACCATATGTTAATTTAACATTCTGTTAATCAGAACCAATAATACAGAATCCCTTATGATGAAGATCAATCATCCCCCATAAGTTCATTGATCGGGCAAACTACCATGATCAATCAGACCCTGGTTAAGCAACAATCAAACACAAACCCATTTACAAATCAAAACCTAACGAACATGAAAAATAAACTACCATTAGCCATTAGCTTTATGATGGCTTTTATGATGCTCTTTGCCGCGGAAGGGAGGGGGCAGGATGTTTTAAACGCCTGGAATACCCATGGATTATCGGGAGTAACCCCCGATGGCTGGCAGGCTACGACTGCGATCACCGGAATGCAAAATGGAGAGTTATCCAGAGGAATTGGATTAACAGCTACTTCATTGGCAAACGGTTTTGCAGCATCTGGCTGGAATTATGAAAGTCTTGAAGATGCCATTGATAACAACATTTATTTTGAATTTTTTGTAAGCCCTCAGATTGGCTATCAAATTTCCCTAAGCGGTGTCCAGTTCAATACGCGACGTACATCTACCGGGCCTAAAAATCTTCAACTTAAATACAGCATTGATGGTGAGAACTTTTTCAATGCTGGTGAAGCAATAACGGAATACAACAATACAACAGATGGATTTAATCATCCGGAAATAAGCCTTTTAGGTATTGATGCTCTGGAGGAAGTAACCGATGCAATTATCTTTAGGCTCTATGGATGGGGAGCCGAACAACCTGCAGGTACCCTCTCTTTTGGAAGAACCGGAACTGGCACCAATGACTTAACCATTAAAGGCACTATTGAACTATCGGGAGAGAATATTCCTCCTGTAATAAGTAGTATATCCCAAACACCTCCCTCTTATGTAACCTTCGAAAATACAGTTTCTGTTTCTGCTGAAGTAACAGATCCTGACGGAACAGTTGAACTGGTTCAATTAAACTGGGGAACAAGTGCTGATCAGTTAAACCAATCAATCAACATGGAGCATACTACAGGGGATAATTATACAACAGCTGAAGATATACCGGCACAAGAAGCCGGCACTGTTGTTTATTATCAAATATATGCAGAAGATAATGATGGAGGGTCATCAACATCATCTTTGCGAAGCTATAAAGTTTACCCTTTTTTCAGTGACTTGCCTTACGAAGAAGAGTTTGACAACGATTTGGGAGGTTGCTATGTATATAATGTAGCCGGAGAAAATTATAAATGGCAGCATAGTACATTTGACGGAAATGGTTTCGCGCAAATGAGTGGTTTTGGATCAGATGAGCTAGAGGAGGATTGGTTAATTTTACCAGGAATAGACTTAAGTAACTATGAAAATGTAATTCTTCAGTTTGAATCAATTTACCGCTTCCATAATGATGAAGAACCAAATAGTTTTCAATTACTTTATTCCTCAGATTATGAAGGTACAGGAGACCCCAGCAGTGCTACATGGTCTGAATTGATTTTTAATAAGCCCACAGAAGACGCCTGGACATG
>SLIL01000043.1 GCA_007135645.1 Bacteroidales bacterium | reverse complement strand
TGGGGTTGTATGGCCTGTCGGCCTATTCCGTGGAGCAACGAACCCGTGAGATTGGCATAAGAAAGGTTCTGGGGGCAGATATCAGTGCTATAATTTATACCCTTAGCAGGGAATTTCTTGGATTGGTAATTATTGCAGCGCTGGTTGCATCGCTGGCAGCCTGGTACTTTCTTGACTATTGGCTGGCAGGCTTCGCCTACCATGTGAAACTTACCGCTGTGCCCTTTCTGCTTGCGATTGCATTGTCATGCCTGGTGGCTTTTCTGGCCATGATCACCCATGTTTACAAAGCTTCCCGTTTAAATCCTGCCGATGCCATAAAATACGAGTAGGTTATGACATGTTATCATAACCTACCCGGGATTATTCAGATCTTGTTTTCAGCCAGGTTGCTATCTGCGTTGCGGACGGCTGGTAGTTGATTCGTTTGATCTGCTCTGGCTGCGAGCAGGTGTTGCTGATGAGCCGCTGCTTTGGTTTCTGCTGGCAGGCCTTGCTGTAGCTGGCTGCCTGTTGCTTCTGCTACTGGAAGAACCTACCGAGGCAGGCTGCTGCCGCGAAGAAGATCCTGATGAGCGTTGCACTGCCGGGGATGAGCCCGAAGAACGATTGCCGGATGAAACCGAAGGGCTGCGACCCGATGATGGAGTACTTCTTTGAGGAGGAGTACTCCTTACATTTTGCGCAGGTGCCGGTTGAGTCTGTCTTGCAGGAGGAGTCGATACGCGCTGCTCCCTGGGTTGTCTGTTTTGGCTGGCAGGAGCAACTGATCTGGTTTCTCTCTGAGGAGCAGTTACCTGACGAGGTTGCTGCTGCTGTTGCTGCCTGCTCCCTTGCACTGCAGGGCGCTCCGGCTGTCTGCTGCTCTCCACCCCTGGTCGCTGTTGTTGTCCGCGGGCAGGTGCCTGAGCAGAGCGGATTGCATTGTTTTGAGTCTCCGGTCTGCTTTGAAGCGTTTGGCTACCGCCAGCACTTCCATGATTCTCTCCCTGCAAAACAGGCTGTACTCTTCTTTTTGCCTCTATAATATCACCATGCATCAGTGCAGGGTTGTGCTCAGCAGTCCTGATCCTTCCATTGGGGTTTCTCTGGCTGTAAAGTGCCTTGCCCTGGCTGAGTTGTTCTGGCTGGCTATAGGTATTCCTGAATCTGCCGGTATTCACATTTACGATTACCGTGGGCGAATAATGGCGTATATTGGCATAATATACTGTGCGGAATCTCCCACCACAACGAAGGTACCACCATGGGCGGAAATGCATGTAGTAATGTGCGTGCCAGTGGTAGTGATACCCATAGTAGAAGTGCCAGTAGTGCGGATTCCATGGATGCCAGTAAGAGGGAAAATAACCCCAGTGCCATGCTGAACGCCATGGACGATATATTGGTCTGGACATGTAAACAATCACCGGCCAGTGAGCTACTTCATGATACGTAGTACGCACAACGGTAACATTCTGTACATTTCTCTGTTCAACAACATTGCCACGGTATCCCGGATTGGGCCGCTCAGCATAGTTGGGCTCAATGATATAATTGGGCCCGTAAAGTGCTTCATCACCGATCAGCTGTATCTGTACCGATCCGTCGGCAAATCTTTGTACCACAAATACTGCCACATCCTGGTATTCATGCTCATTGATGGCTACTCTCAGCACGATATTGTGAATATCACCATCCACATAGTCAAACACCATGATGTAGTCAACGTAATTATTTCCGGTGAGGTCGAGGTTGTTGATCATCCTTTCAGGGTCATTCAAAGCTCTCTCGAAAGCCTCAAGGGTTTCCGACTCCTGAAAGAGGTTCATAACGGCAAACAAATTGAGGTTATCTCCCGGCAGGCCCAGGTGCTCCTGCGGCCAGTCGTTTGCCGAAAACGCGTTTCCTGCTGCCAGGAGGAACGCCATTACCGGGATGTAGATCAGCTTTTTCATGGTTTCTATATTTAGGGGTTGCTACTTCTTATTTTTACAATAAGTTAACCAAAACTCATGCCACATTGTATTTCTACAACAAAAACCTTACATTGTTGTCCGGTAAAACTCATGAGATTTAGCTTCGCTGCTACTTCGTGGTCTCCCTTCGGTACTAATGACATCATTGTAAGTTGTTGTTTAAAGGTGTATTGAAAAAACCCAAAATATCCCGGAATTTCCTAATGCGCCGTCAACTTCTTGTATGCATATAACAACCTTTCGTGGCCGGCGCTCTGGGTTTATGCTAAACTAATTTGCTACTAAGGTTTAAATAAGGGGAAATAAGGTTTGCCTTTTATTTCGAATCGATTTAGCTGCTATTTTTTCCTTTCACCTGTTGATCAAAGCACCCCATCGGCTCCCGTAAATGCGGGATTTCGGTCTTTGTCCCTCAACAATGCAGGTTTCCCGGTAACAAAACAAGGAACGAAGCGGTTAAAAAAAGTAGAATGATTGATCATAGTTTTGTTATGATCTCATCTTACGCTGCGCGCGCGAAGTGAGGGATCTCATATTACAGATTGTTTGTAATTTTTAATTTACCGGACAACAATTTAAACCTTTAATGAATTTAACACACAAACATTTCATTGATAAACTGTAACAAATACTTCTAAACAAGACCAAAAAAAGTACATATATTTACGGTGTGAATTTAATACTGTTTATTAATCTTAAAGCACCATGAAGAAAGACAAGTACTGCTCAAGCTTTTTACCAACAGTTTTATTTATTATTATTGTGACCTTTACCGCTTGTGAGGAGGAACTACCACCTGAATATTTGCTCAATATTGAAGTAAACAATACTGAAGGTGGCATCACAGAAGGGGAAGGCAGCTACACAGAAGGAGAAGAAGTAAATCTGAAGGCAATCCCCAACGAAGGATTTGTATTTTTAAGCTGGACAAAAGAAGGCAATGAGATTGCAAACGATGCGAATCTTACCTATACCATGCCTGCACAGGATATTACACTTCATGCCAATTTTGAAAAAGCACAATTCCATGTTAGTCTTTTAAAAAACCTTGAAGATGCGGGAGATCTTATGGGTGAAGGGGAATATGAAATGGGAGACGAAGTTATCATATCAGCCACTGTCAATGATTTTTTCAGGTTTCTGCACTGGAAAGATGAAGAGAATATTATATTGAGCACAGACTCTGTTTACACTTTTACAATGCCTGCAACGAATGTAATCATTACGGCAATTTTTGAAAAACCCGAATATTGGTTGCAGCTTAACGATATTCCCGGTGGTACAGGAGTATTATCCGGAAGTGGTTATTACCATGAAGGGGATCTTGTGGAAATTAATGCTGTTCCCGTTGAATTTTTTGATTTTTCTCATTGGGAAGATGAAACTGGTTCGATCATTGGCACAAACCCTCTCTACCAGTTTACCATGCCCCCTGACAGTGTGATACTTACAGCATTTTTTGTGTTACAAGAGGGTTATCTGGCTGATATCGACGGAAACATCTACCCTTTTGTAACCATTGGCCCGCACAAATGGATGGCTGAAAATCTTAAAACAACACGTTTCAAAGATGAAACAACGCTGGAAACAAACATTAACAATAGTGATTGGGGAAATTATTACTCCCCGGCTTATGCAATTTATCCTCATGATATGGTAGAAGGATTAAGCAGCGATGAAGAAACAGTTTCTGCCTATGGCCTCCTTTACAATTGGCATGCGGTGAATGATCCAGCCGGTTTATGCCCGGCAGGTTGGCGTATCCCCAATGATGATGAATGGACTTTGCTTATCAACTATCTTATTCAGGAGTATGATCTTACCAATACATTCTCCGAAGAGAACAAAACAGGTATAGGCAATGCACTCAAATCCTGCCGTCAAACTATTTCCCCCCTTGGAGGTGAATGCAACACCAATCAACATCCCCGGTGGGAAACTTTTTATTCCCCGGGCTGGGAACCAGACTTAAACCAGGTTGGCCTGGATATGTTCGGATTTTCAGCTCTTCCCTCCGGCTATCGCAATCCTATAGGTTTTTATGCTGAAATAGGTGAAAGCACAACGTTCTGGTCATCAACTCCATCTGACGGTGTTAGAGCATGGACTTACGGCCTGGCTTATGTTTCCAAAACAATATACCGCAACGAACGAAATACCACAACAGGACTTTCTGTTCGCTGCATCAGAGATACAGAATAAAACCCGTATTCTGAAATACACAATAAAAGATCAACCAACAATTTAACTGTTCTTGATATCTAAACCGCATTTGATAGAATCTAACAGGATCCTCTATGCAACAATCTACCATTGATCAAATAAAATCCGCCCTTCTGGCATTAGCCGATCAAAAGAAAAAGGGCGGTGAGATGGCCCGGTTTTTCCAGGCCTATCCGGGAGGATATGGCGAAGGGGATACCTTTCTGGGAGTAAAAGTGCCCCACCAGCGTGAAGTGGCTAAGAAATATTACCAAACGATCAGCCTGGATGAGATCGCCCTTCTGCTCAATGAAAACATTCATGAGCACCGGCTGACAGCACTGTTTATGCTTGTGCTCAAATACCAGAAAAGCAAAAAGGAAGAAGATAAAAAAGCTGTTGTGGATACGTATCTGGCCAATATTTCGGGGGTTAATAACTGGGATCTGGTGGATTCGTCCTGCTATTTCATCCTGGGCCCATGGTTAATGGAACGCGATAAAAAGCTGCTTTATGACTATGCTGCATCCGGTGAGTTGTGGCTGCAGCGCATCGCCATGATCACCACCATGCATTTTATCCGCAACCGGCACTATGATGATGCCCTGAGGCTGGCTGAGATCCTGCTCAACCACCCCCACGACCTTATACACAAAGCCGTAGGATGGATGCTCCGTGAAATTGGGAACCGTGATTACACGGTGGAGTACCGGTTCTTGCTGAAACACTATCGCCAGATGCCGCGCACCATGCTCAGGTACGCCATTGAAAAGTTTGATGAACCGGTAAGGCAGAAATTCCTGAAGGGCGAGCTGTGAGTGGAAATTTCCATTAAGACAGGTCTTTCTCTCTTATTTTAAATCGCATCAATAAGTCAACTCCGAAAAAGACAATACCCCCCGTCCCCCTAAGAGGGGGAGATCGCAACTTATTGAATTTGTATTAGTTATCATGGCCTGTTTTTTCAATTGCATTAAAAAAAACTTGTTAGATGTAAGTCGTTGATTAAAGGTGTATTGAAAAAAACCATAATATCCCGGAATTTCCTTTTTGGTTTTCTGTTTTGCTGAATTTCCTGTTGCGCCGTCAATATTATTGTATGCATACAACTACCTTTCGTGGCCGGCGCTTAAGATTTATGCTAAACTAATTTGCTACTAAGGTTTAAATAAAGGTAAATAAGGTTTGCCTTTTATTTCGAATCGATTTAGCTGTTATTCATACCTTCCACCTGTTGATCGAAGCACCCCTTCGGCCTTGCAGGTTTCCCGGAAACAAAACAAGGAACGAAGCGGTTAAAAAAAATTCGCAGCCTGTGATACCCATCGTTATTAGTAGCAGTAACATTATTTTGCACGGTTTATTTTTAACAGAAATGAATGTAACAAAACAGGCATTGAATTTTTTCAGCGAAGAGACCGCAGTTTTGTCGGGAACCGAGCCGGAAGGCGAGCTCAATGTGACCTAAATAAT